>CAZFWT010000016.1:0-27505 GCA_964522635.1 uncultured Halobacteria archaeon
TAAAGCGGCTCGCGAACTTCATACAGGTAGCGACGGCCGAAATAGCTGAGCTCACACGGATCGTCGGCAAGGACGACGTGAACGAGCTCGATCGCGAGGATCTTGTTGCACTGACGCGGGAGTTGGCTGAGATTACGGGCACGAGGTGGGTGGGAGGGTGGATGGGAAATTAATATAAATGAAGCAGTCGATGAATGAAACCCACCGTGCCTTCCTTTTTATAGTATAGGATAGGATAGGGGAATAAGCAAAGCACGATGGACCCGGACGACGCACGAGCGCACGCGCAGGCGCTGCTGGAGGTCATTGAGGCCGCGTATGCCGTGAAGATTAGCAATCTCGACGAGATCGTCGTTACGATTACCCGTCATACCTGCGAGGAGTCGAAGATACTGAAGATCTGCACCGCGTTGAATACCTGGCTCGCGCTGAATGCGGGTCCCGAAGGGCTGGTTGAGGTCCCGCACGAGGTGGTGATCGCGCTGGCACAGCAGATCGACCAGCGGGAGGAATACACCCGCCCGCTCTAATACCTACTAGCCGGCAGCATGCATCTTCGGCAACGTTTTTCTTATCGTAGCGAAGAAGAGGTTAGTGAACCATGCCGACGATAGCGGAAAAGATACTGGGTGAGAAGGCTGGCAGAGGGAAGGCGGCAAGCGCCGGTGAGATCGTAGAGTGTGAAGTGGATTACATCATGGTGAACGACATCACGGGCGTGCCGGCCTTCGAAGTCTTCGAGGCTTTCGGTCGCGAGCACAGAATCAGGCGCGAGAAAGTGGTTGTGGTCCAGGATCACTACGTGCCCAATAAGGATGTCGCCTCGGCCGAGCAGGCGAAGGCGCTGCGGACCTATGCGCGTCACTACGGGATCGCGCACTACTACGAGATCGGACGCGGCGGTATCTGCCACCAGGTGATGATCGAGGGAGGTTTTGCCGCGCCGGGCCGGCTAATCATCGGCGCTGACTCACACACCTGCTCCTACGGCGCACTCGGCGCCTTTTCTACCGGGGTGGGCTCCACCGAGGCGGCAGCAGCGATGGCGACCGGTAAATTGTGGTTCAAGGTCCCGGAGACCCAGAAGTTCGTGGTTAACGGTGCATTGCAGCCCTTCGTAATGGGTAAGGATATCATTCTGCACATCATTGGCGATATTGGCGTCTCCGGCTCGCTGTACCGGGCGCAGGAGTTTTACGGCACCGCGATCGAGCAGTTGAGCCTCTCTGATCGAATCACGATCTCGAACATGGCGATCGAAGCCGGGGCGAAGACGGGGATCATACCACCGGACGAAAAGGTCTTCGAGTTCCTGAAGGGGCGCGTTCGCGGCGAGTACTCGCCCGTATATGCCGACGGGCACAACGCGGAGTACGAGAAGATCTATGAATACGACGCTGCAGAGATCCCACCCACCGTAGCCAGGCCCTTCTTGCCCGAGAATACCGTGCCGGCACGCGACCTCGACGTCACCATCGATCAGGCCTACCTCGGCTCCTGCACGAACGGACGTATCGAGGATTTACGGGTCGCTGCTGCGCTCTTGCAGGCACCCCGAAGGGTGCATGACGACGTGCGGATGATTGTCGTGCCCGCGAGCGATCGTGTCTTCCAGCAGGCGATTGCAGAGGGGCTTATCCAGACGTTCCTCGCTGCAGGCGCGTTTGTCTGCGGCCCCACCTGTGGCGCGTGCCTGGGCGGGCACATGGGCGTGCTCGCGAAAGGAGAGCGGTGCGTGAGCACCACCAACCGGAACTTCATCGGCCGCATGGGGCACAAGGATTCCGAGGTATATCTGGCGAATCCAGCCGTCGTTGCGGCATCGGCAATCACCGGCCGGATTACCGACCCGAACGAGTTGTAGTTCTGGCACGCTAGCGAGCTAACGTAAAGTTTAAATACGCTAAAAAAGAGAAGAACACTAGGTAGGCGGGAAGGTGAACCCGTTGAAAATGATACTCCAGAAGAAAATGAAGGTGCTCTCCGTATTACTCGCCCTCTGCATGGTGAGTACGATGCTCGCTGGATTCGTTCCGTCCGCCGCGGCGCAGGACCCGGGTGACGCGCTCTTTGAAGCGATGAAACCAATGGTGGAGCTTTACAATGCGAACGTGGATAGGATCCCGTTCATAAAGACCGTCGCAAGCGATGCGCGCATCCATGCTGAGATCACGCTGAACGATGGGAGTGCGCTCGTGCTCGGCATTGTGACCGATTCGAATGCCAACGTGGTCAGCTTCGAGAAGGGCGCGATTGCGGATCCGGCGATTCGCGCAAGAACTGACGAGGCGACCGTAAACGCGATAATGACCGCCAGTAATCCCGTTGCCGCGTTCCAGGACGCCTTAGGGAGTGGCGCGATATACTACGAAGGCGTTGGATTTAGCAATTCGCTCAAGGTCGGCTTAATGAAGGTCGGCATGACGCTTATGGGCTTCTTCACCTGAGTCATGGTGCTCGTCCGATCCGATAGAGCGCCAGACCTCGCGAACAGCTCATCGCAGCTCGCAAGAAGCGTGCCGGAATTCGGAGGAGCGCAGCACTGAACCAGGCTTTTTATACGAAGAGCCGCTACCTAATGAGCAACCAGCCCGCAGACGGGCGGGCAGGTAGGCAGGCAGGCAGGACGAGAGAGATCATGCGAATCTGGAAGTTTGGCGATAACGTGGATACCGACCAGATCATCCCCGCAGAGTTTCTGACGACCGGGGATGCGAAGACGCTCGCCGTACATGCGTTCGCGAAGGTGCGCCCGGAATTCGCGGTCGCGGTGCAGGAGGGCGACATCATCGTGGCCGGTGCGAATTTCGGCTGCGGCAGCTCGCGAGAGCACGCGCCGCGTGCACTGCTCGGCGCAGGCATACAGTGCGTCATCGCCAAGAGCTTCGCACGGATCTTCTTCAGAAACGCCATCAATATCGGGCTCCCGTTGATCGAGGCGGACGTCGTCGATCAGATCGATGAAGACGACCAGATCGGGCTCAATTTAGATCAGGGGGTCATAGAAAATCTGACCAAACATGAGGCCTATAAGTTCCAACCCCTTCCCCCGTTCATGCAGCAGCTCTTGAAAAGCGGCGGGCTGATCAATTACATCAAAGCGCAGCAGACCTGACTGAGCTCCGGTATCCTGCTTAAAAGAAGGTCAGTGCCGCAATCGCTGACCCGATCATGATCAAGGCCATAAAGAGCCCCACAATTACCTTCTGCAGCCGCGCATAGTCTCGTTCCTTCTTCGCGCTTCTCCTTCGTGCCATCGCTATCTGTACGTTACCGCCTGATCCTTTTAAGTTCTTTCGGCCGCCAAGACCCACGAAGCCGTTCATCGGCTGCGCCACCAACCGATATTCGCAAGGTTCTATCAATAAGCCTTAATCAAATACGCTGCATGAACTCAACTACGAGCGGCATGCACGTTTCCAAGAAGCAATCGGCGCTGCAAGAGCTGCAGCTGATACCGGGTGTGGGTCTGAGTATCGCGGAAGATTTATGGGACGTGGGCATTCACTCAATCGCAGATTTGCATGGTCGCGATCCTGAAGAGTTATTCAACCGGCTGCAAGCGCGTGCAGGTGCGCCGGTCGATCGCTGTGTGCTCTACGTCTTTCGCTGTGCCGTCTATTACGCATCGCACGAGCGCCACGAGCCCGAACTCCTGAACTGGTGGCACTGGAAAGACTAGTCGACAGAGCGTACCCCGAAGAGAACGATGTAATACAATCGGAATTTATTAATCAGCATCCAATTATGGTAAGAGACAGGCGGAAATGATCGAAGCAGGAATAATAGGCGGAACAGGTTACACCGGTCTTGAGCTCATTCGGTTGCTCCTGGCTCATCCAGAGGTGAATATCTCTGTCGTAACGTCCCGGCGCCACAAGGGGCAGCAGGTAAGCGACGTCAATCCACACCTGGCCCCGTTCATCACGCTTGCATACGACGATGTCGATCCCAAAGAGATCGCGGAGCGGAGCGACGTGGTCTTTGTCGCGGTCCCTCATGGCAGTGCCATGACCTATGTGCCACGCCTCATCGAAAACGGGGTACGCGTGATCGATCTGAGTGCAGACTATCGCCTGAAGCGAGCGGACTACGAGAAGATCTACAAGCTGGAACATACAGATAAAGAGGAGCGCAACGCGGTCTACGGGCTCCCGGAACTGCATTCTGAGGTTGCGCAGGCGAGTCTGGTGGCAAATCCCGGCTGCTATCCCACGGGCGCGATCCTTGCTGTGGCACCGCTGGTACGAGCAGGCCTGGTGGAGCGCGTGCTTTTCGACTCGAAGTCCGGGATCTCAGGTGCAGGGGAAGCGCCATCCGAGAAATCACATTTCCCCAATCTCGCTGAGAATATCATCCCCTACCAGGTCACCGCGCACCGGCACGTCGCGGAGATGCGGCAGGAGTTACACATTCCCGTGTGCTTCACACCCCACGTCATACCCTCCATCCGCGGCATACTGACCACGGCGCATGTCTTCTTGAAAGCAGGCATCTCGATGACGGCTGAGGCAATCGAAACGCTCTACACACAATTTTACGCGGACAAGCGATTCATACGGCTGCGACACGGTGTGCCCACACTGGGTGCTGTGAGAGGCACGAATTTCTGCGACCTCAGCTTCGCAATTGACGAAGGCAGCGATCGGATCGTGGTGATCTCGACCATAGACAACCTCGTAAAAGGCGGCTCCGGACAGGCGATCCAGAATATGAACCTGATGTTCGGACTGGATGAAGCGGCGGGCTTGTGGTTCCCGGGCCTGGTGCCCTGAGCCGTGAATATCGCAAACGCCGCGTGGTGCGGAAAAGAGCACGGGCTTTAAGTCCTTAATCATCCTTATCTTGATCTATGTACAATCTCGGAAAGGCGATTCGGATGGAACGAATCGTTGATCGGAAGACTCACCGGACGGTCATCGTGCCCATGGATCACGGGATAACCGCGGGCCCGATCTCCGGGCTGATCGACCTTCGCGCGACCGTGGACAAGGTGGCGGAAGGTGGTGCCAATGCAGTGCTCGGGCATGTGGGTCTCCCGCTCCACGGCCACCGGGGCTATGGCAAGGATATCGGGCTCATCATCCATCTCTCCGCGAGCACCAAGCTCGGGCCTGATCCGAACCATAAGGTGCTGGTCACCAGGGTGACGGACGCGATCAAGATCGGAGCCGACGCCGTGAGTGTCCATATCAATATTGGCGCGGACGACGAGGCGGAGATGCTCACCGATCTCGGACGGGTGGCGCGCACGTGCGATCAGTGGGGTATACCGCTGCTCGCGATGATGTACCCCCGAGGCCCGAAGGTGGAATCAGAGCACGAGGTTGAGTACGTCAAGCATGCCGCACGGGTCGGTGCGGAGCTCGGCGTCGATATGATCAAGACGAATTACACCGGCTCGCCAGAGACCTTCAAAGAGGTGGTGCAGGGCTGTCAGATACCCGTGGTCATCGCGGGCGGCCCGAAGATGGGTACCGAGCACGAGCTCTTCGAGATGATCTACGATGCGATCCAGGTTGGTGCGGCCGGCGTCTCCATCGGTCGCAATGTCTTTCAGGCAGATAACCCGATACTGCTCTTGCGCAAGATCTCGAAACTGGTGCACGAGGGCTATACCGTCGCAGAGGCCGAGAAGCTCGGGCTGTGAATGTAACGCTATTCTATGCTGCCGCTTTAGCCTGAGCAGTGCAAAAGAAATTCGGGTTCCCATGGCGCGCATCGGTGAAGCCGCGCTTGCTTGATGTTCCGTTGGGCTTCAAGGCCACGGTCGACGCCCGATAAGTCCTGAGAGCCCCCTAGTTCTTCTTCTTTCCTCAAGGTCAGTAATGGGAAGTGAAAGCCTCATCGGCTGGCTGGCTTGGCTCTCTCACTCACATCGATTCAATCCACAACGAGCGAGCGAGTCACCGCATCTCGGGTAAGTAAGTCAGGGTACCACAGAAGAAAAGAAACGACTTAACTGTTGCTGCATTCATTATATCTTACGGTATCGCATGGAACCCGAGCTCACGGTCCTCGAAGCCGCACGGATCCTGGGTGTCCATCCAGAGAGCGTGAAGCGCTGGATTCGCTACGGCGAGCTCCAGGCCACCAAACACGGCGTCCTCTATTATATCAAACGCAGCGATCTCGAATCCTTCCAGCTGCTCCGCGAGGAAGCCCATGAGCTCAGGAAGACAGACCCGCGCGCGTTCTGGAGCACCCCGCAGGGCGAATTCATCGCCAAAGTCGGCGAGCAGTTGGACGGCATTGTAGCTGACCAGCCACTCGGCATACTCGCACTGGAGCCCGGTGGGGTCTGCTTCGCCGAGTTCCTCGCCCGTTATCGCGCGGTAAAGAAAGGCCAGCAACCAGCGATCCTTAGCTTGAACGTGCTCGACCCGCGTGTGCTCGAGGAGCAGCTGCGAGCGGCCCGGGAACTACTCCGGGGCCGGAAGCTGCTCATCGTCGATGACGAGTCCTACCACGGCAAGCCGTACAGAATAGTAACGAACCTCTGCTTCCGCTTGGCTGGGTTGTTGGGATTCGAGGACTTCTTCCTCAGAGATCTTGAAGAGTACTTTGAGATCATTATCGCACCGTTCCTGACCGGGCAGGTCGAGGACTTCGATCCGGTCCACACTGCCAAACGGATCCCGCTTGCGGTCCATACCGACCATGTGGCGATCGCCTCGTTCTTCGTGCGACGTCCGCCGAAGGAGTGAATCGTGAAGTATCCCGGTCTAAACGTAGATAAATCCCCATACCCTTGGGAGACTCATGGATAGAGCGATCTATAAGCGGGTGATGGCGCTCGCGTATCCCGCGATCATCTCCAATCTCCTCTTCACCTTCCAGATTATCGCGGATACGATCATGCTCGGCCGATATCCCCCGGCGGACGTGAGCCTGAGCGCCGTTGGCGTCGTCTTCTCACTCTATCATATGTTCTTCCCGCTTACTATGGGTCTGGTCACCGGTTCGATCGCGATCATCGCGCGGCGCTGGGGCGAGCGGGACTATGACGAGGCACGGTGGGTCGCCACCGATACGATGATCACGCTCATACTCATATCGGTCCCGATCGCGCTCTTCGGCCTCCTCATCGGCCCCCACATGATTTATTACCTCGGCGCGCGTGGTGCGGTCATAACAGAAGGCACGAGATACATCCGGGCGGTCTTCTCCTTTTACCCCTGTGTCGCGCTCGTTACTACATACCACGGCATCTTACGCGCGGCGGGCGACACGAAGACGCCGATGTACGTCGATCTCATCGCCAACGTCTACAATGTCCTCATGAACTACACGCTCATCTTCGGCCACTTCGGGTTCCCCGAGCTGGGCGTCCTGGGCGCGGGTATCGCAACCGGAACCTCCTACGCCGTTGCGTTCGGCGTCTATCTGGTGCTCCAGCAGCGCAACAAATTGATCATCCATCCGGTTTACCGCAAAAACATCCAATACCGGCTGGAAACGGTAAAAAAGATGTTCCGGATTGGCATTCCTGCGGGCATCGATATGGCCATGTGGAGCTTTGCATCCCTCATCTTCACCTGGATGATCTTATCGTTTGGCACACTCGGCTATTCCGGCTTCCAGATCGGGCTCCGAGCCGAGAGCATGGCGTACATGCCTGCGTTCGGGTTCGGCATCGCCGCCACGACACTCGCCGGCCAGTATCTGGGCGCGAAGAAAAAGGAACGGGCGAAGCAGGTGGTGCTCGCATCCACTTACCTCTGCCTGATCTTTATGGCCGTGGTCGGGCTCGTCTTCATACTCCTGCCTGACTACATCGCGATGGTCTTCACCAGCAACCGTGAAGTTGAGAGCTGGGCGGCGCTCTATCTCTTTATCATCGGCTTTTCCGAGCCGGCACTGGGTGCGTTCTTCACCATCGCCGGCGGCATGCGCGGTGCGGGCTATACCAAAGTGCCGATGCTCATCAATTTCGTCAGCCTCTTCGGTATCCGCATCTCGCTCGCCTACGCGCTCGGGTTCGTCCTCGGCTGGGGGCTCCTGGGTATCTGGGTCGGCATGACGGTCGAGACCTTCATACGAGCTGCCGTTATCTACGCCGTCTTCCGTAAAGGAACGTGGATGAACGTGGCAGTATGAACCACAAATGCTCGTTCCCGTACGGATGCAAGGCGTACCTATATGCTGCTCAACGCGACCGGGCGCTTCTCTATCACCCCATGCGGGGGGCCTTCACCGTCTCTTCCGGTAGTAATCCTCGAGCGCCGTTCTGAGCGCATCCAGGGCGATCTCAGGCGTGTGCTCTTCGTCCTCAGGCACGCCACAGAGCGCGGATTTGATCGCGTCCGCATCGATCTGCGCGGCCTCTTCCACCGTCTTACCCTTCACCAGCTCCGTCACCGCGCTCCCGAAAGCAATGGTGGGGCCGCGAGCATCAGTGAGAAATGTGCTGTCCATGATCCTTCCATCTTCGATGCGGAGATAGAGCTGCAGGGTAAAGCCCTCCTGATTGGTTCCCGTACCCACACCGTCCGGCTGCTCCAGCTCGCCCACATTCTTCGGATTGAACGCCTCATCAACCATCTTCTCACCGAAGAAGCTCCGCTCTTCCTCTCGGATGTCCAGCTCCAGCTCATCGACCATCTCGTCGAAGGTCTTGGGTCGTTTTCTCGTTCTCATCTCTTACTCGGTTCACCTCGACTCAAAACGCGCTCGCAGTCGCTCCACGCACGCGTCTACGCTCAGCTTCTCCTGTGAACCAGTAACAAGGTCCCGGAGCGTCACCATCCCATCCTGCAACTCGTCCGTGCCGATCATCACGGCGAACAAATCGTTCCGTGTGTTGGCGTACTTGAGCTGCGCTTTCAGGCTCCGGTTCATCAAATCGATATGTGTGGGCACGTACTGCCGCAATCGAGACGCCATTTCGATGGCCGCACTCGTTATCGCGCGATCTGCGTTCTCATCCCGTATCGGCACCACGACCACGCCGCCTTGTCTCACGTCACCCTCGGCAACCTCAAAGATCTCCGCCAGTCGGTCGAAGCCGAACGCAAATCCGGTTGATGGGATATCCTCGCCGCCAAAGAGCTTCGCGAGCCGGTACGAGCCGCCACCGCAGACCTGATTCTGCGCACCTAATTTCCCACCCACTTCATAGATCTCGAAGACCATACCCGTGTAGTAATCCAGCCCTCGGGCGATACCCAGGTTCAACGTGTACGCAACGCCGTAAAACGCAAGAAGTTCCAGGAGCGCTTGCAGCTCCTCTAACGCTGCACTTTCCGCCGCAATGACTCCCCGATCACGCGCCTCCTGCAACGCGTCCTTTCCCGTTAAGTCGATCAGGTAGTGGAGATCGTCAATCACCAACTGCTCGACACCCGCGTCGCCCATCAACTCGATCACCGCAGCGCGCTCACCCTTGTCGATCAGCCGCATCACGACGTTTATTCGCTCCTCGTTCAGTTGTGTAGTAGCACTCAAAAGCTCCCGGATCAGCCCCACATGACCAACGTGCAGCTCCGCTTGCACGTCTAACGCCTTTAACATGGCAAAAGCGAGCGCAATGAGCTCCGCCTGCGCCTCCGGGCTGTCCGAGCCGATGATCTCGGTGCCAAACTGCCAGAACTCGCGGAACCGGCCCTTCTGCGGCTCCTCGTATCTAAAGCAGTTCCCGAAATAGTACCATTTCGTCGGCTTCGGCGCCATCTTCAGCTCGTTCAGGTACATTCGAATCACCGACGCCGTGATCTCGGGCCGTAACGCCAGTTGCCGCCCGCCCTTGTCCGCGAACTCGTACATCTCCTTCAGGATCTCCTGCCCGGACTTCAGCGTGAAGAGCTCTGCGCGCTCGAACGTCGGCGTTCTGATCTCCTCATACCCCCACCGCTCGGCAATCGCACGCATGCGCTCTTCTATGATCCGCCGCTTCCATATCGCCGCCGGGAGGAAATCCCGGGTGCCCCGTGCTCGTTCGATCCGCATCGTGCTTCGTATCAGGTAACAAACATAAAAAAGCACAGGACTCAAATAAAATCTTGGTGCACGGAGCGTGGATGGATCGAATCAGGGTTTGTATCCACAGAGTGTCGTTCGCAGGTATTTAAATAAGGAGTATCTATACTTTACATGGAGGTAGACCAAGATGAGAGGAAGATCCTTTGACAGAAAACCTCGGCAGGGGTATGATCGCCCACCTCGGGAGATGCATACGGTCACGTGCGCAGACTGTGGTAAAGAATGTGAAGTACCATTCAAGCCCGATGGCTCCCGGCCTGTTTACTGTCAGGAATGTTACCAGAAACATCGACCAAAACGCTTTTAGTCGATAGAGACCTGGTAGGGCAAACGTTTTTCCTCTTGTCCTGACTGGAGGAAAATGTTTTTCTTTTTTCCGTATTTTTTTATTTTGCTCACGTGAGCGGATGCTTTACTTCGCTCTACCAGCAGCATGCACGACAGCTCATAAGAACGTCGAGGAGGGATAAAGGTGGCGAACCATGAAGTTCCGGCTGGTCTTTGTGATGGATCTGCTTGATGGCCAGGTTGTCCACGCCCTGCGGGGGCAGCGTGACCAGTACCAGCCGATAAACCGCTTCAGTTCCCTTGTTCCGTTCTCTGACCCGCTCCAGATCCTTCAGGAGCTCAAACCCCGTGAGCTCTATATCGCTGATCTTAATCGACTCACGGGCAGGGGAGACAATCGCATCGTTGTAAAAGCGCTGCGAAGCCAGGCAGCGCATATCATGCTGGATTACGGGCTTCACGAGCTCACTGAGTTACAGGAGGTAGGCACGGCAGGACTCGCAGATACCTTTGTGCTCGGAACGGAGACCGCTTCGCTCGAATTCATCGCTGCGGCCGCGCGCAGCGAGATACCGGTGAGTGTCAGCATCGATATCATCAATAACGAGATCCTGACACATGATAGACGCTTGCGAGCAGCTCCGCTCGACGTGATCAAAATGTTCAATGATCATCCTCTCGAAGAGCTCATTGTGCTGAACCTGGATCGCGTAGGCTCGAGAAGCGGCGTTGATCGCGCTTTCCTCCAAGCCCTGGTGGCGGTCTCTGATCACGCTGTTCTGTATGGTGGTGGCATTAAACGGTATGAAGACCTCGAGACCCTGCGCGCAATCGGTATTAAGGGCGCACTGGTTGCAACGGCTGTTTATGACAGCTCGATACCCGTAGCCGCTCTTCAGTAGAGTAGACGAGCCATGAGCACGCGTAAAAACTTCCAGACGGACGTGCTGAATCTGCTGACACAGGTCCCTGAAGGTCGGGTGACAACCTATGGCGAGTTGGCACGCGCCCTGACCGGCTCTGTTCGCGCCGCACGGGCCGTCGGGCAGGCCGTGGCCAGGAATCCGCAGCCCATAACCATACCCTGTCATCGCGTGGTGCGCAGCACCGGCGAGGTCGGCGAGTACGGTGGTGGCGTGGCGATGAAGATACAACTTCTGCGCGTTGAGGGCGTTGAGATCGCTGAAGGTACGGTGGTGGATTTCGAGCATAAAGTCTTCCGGTTCGAGGATGAGCAGGAGCAACTGCGATTCCTCACCGACCGGATGTTCGGCAAGCTCACCACATGGCTCCGTATCCTCGGCTACGATACCCTTTACGCCGCTGATATTCCCTTCAGCCGCGACCAGGAAGACGAGGACAACGCCCTTGCCGCGTTCGCCGCGCGCGAGAGCAGGATACTGCTCACGCGTGATAAGAATCTCATTGCATCTGCGATACGGAAAGGTACGCGCTGCATGCTCATCAAGGCTGACGAGGTCCTGGATCAGCTACAGGAAATGCTCCAGCAGCACGTTCCCTTAAAGCTCGAGCCCGTTCCGGTGCGGTGTAGCGAGTGCAACGCGCGGATACGGAACGTGGAGGCCCATGAGCTAGCTCAGCTCCGGCACAACAGCTACGTGCCTCAGGACATGATCGGCACCTGGGAGTTCTGGGTCTGCGACCGCTGCGGCAGGATCTACTGGGAAGGGAGCCACTGGCGCGATATCCGTGAGCGGCTGAAGCGCCTGACTGAGCGGTAACGAGGAATTGTAGATCCAGAATAGGGGATGGATAGAGCATAAAACCGGCTAAAACAGTATTAGTTACGGCTAGATCTCCTCCAGCGATGCTCAAAAGAATCCTTGTGCCAGTCGCCCGCTGGAGATCTTCCCAACCCCGAATGAAAAACGGCCACACAACTTTTTGCTGCGCCGCTCTTTTTTTAACGGATGGTAGTAGCATGGATCTTACGACCGATGAACTCTACGGTATCCAGGAAGAAATCGCGGCACGCGCAATCATAAAAGATACCTTGGACCTCGACGGGCTCTCCCTCATCGCCGGCGCCGATCAGGCGTTCTTCCTCGATCCCCACGCTGAAGAGAAGATCGTATCCGCAATCGTCCTTCTCGATTACCCTGATCTTCAGTTCCTCGATTATGCGTACGCCGTACTGCCGGTCGAGTTCCCCTATATCCCCGGGCTGCTCGCCTTTCGGGAAGCACCTGCTCTTCTTGCCGCGTTCCGCAAGCTCACCATTCGACCAGACCTTGTAGTGATTGACGGCGGCGGCATCAACCACCCCCGGTTCGCTGGCCTGGCCACGCACGTCGGCGTGCTCCTGGACATCCCGACCATCGGCGTGACCAAGAGCCTTCTCTGCGGCACGGGCGAGCTTCCCACGGTAGAGGGCGATACGCGCGTCATTCGCTACGAAAACCGGGAGGTTGGCTATTACCTCAAGAGTAAAAAGGGCTGCCGGCCTATCATTGTCGCGCCCGGGCACAAGGTAGCACTCCAGACCGCGCTGCAGCTCATGAAAGCCTGTATCCTGCAGCACAAGCTGCCTGAGCCTGTTCGCATCGCGCATCTCTATGCGAATACTGTGAAACGCACGGTAACGACTGACCGGAAGGTTTAAGTGTGCTGGAACCAATGGAATCTCGGTGTATCATGGTCGAAAAGCTAAGCAAGATCATCAGCAACGGCTTCGCCACGTGGAAGACGAATCTTACTATTTGCCTCCCGTTCGTCTTCAGTTTGGTTGCCATCGGTATCGTAGGTCTGGTGATCATTGGCAGCGCCCTCGTGATTGCGATTGGCCCGTTCATCCCCACCATAATGCCGTACCTGGCCGACTCGGGTGAGATCCCGCCGGAGATCATGCAGCAGTTATTGGCACCGCTCATGGCGAGCGCCGGGTTACTCCTCGGTGCGATTCTGGTAACGGTGATCCTCCTGCTGCTGATCAATACCTTCTTTAACGCGGGCGCGATCGGCATGGCGCGGGTGGCGACGAAGACCGGCCACACCAGCCTCGCGGACATGCTTGACTACGGGCAGCGGAAGTTCCTGAGCTTGCTCGGCGTCAGTGTGCTCATTGCCGTGATCCAGCTTGCTGGGCTCGTCTTCCTGATTCCAGGCCTTATATCATTCGTCTCGAGCTCAGAGATCTCAGGTACACCGTTCGATGCAGCGAGCATGGCCGCATGGGCGCTGCTCGCTATCGGTCTTCTACTCCTGATACTCTACATGCTCATCATCAGCATCATTCTCGCGGTTCCACCCTATGCGGTGGTCATCAGCGACCTCAGAGCACTTGAAGGCCTTAAAACCGGATTCAGGTTCTTCATGGCGCATAAACTCGACGTCTGCCTGCTCTGGCTTGTCGTGCTCGTGATCGCCGTGCTTGCGAGCATGGTGCTCGGCATTATACCCTCGATTGGCGGGCTGCTGAGCATGGTTGTCTCCGTCGTTATCATTCAGCCGCTCGTCGTTATCTGGTGGACTCGACTCTACCTGAGCGGAACCGAATCAGCACCTGCAGAAGGTGCAGGGCCTGCACAGATACCCTAATTGACCTGAATGAAGGCAGAAAACGCAGCCAGCCTGCGTTTACCAAAAAAAGTACGGAACGAGGGAGGGCTTTTTAGCTTAGCTATCTACGGACGTCCTCACTCACCAGAGGTGGCATAAATCTCGTAGGGCATGATCTTCTTATTCGCCTTCTTCTTACCTTTCAGTTTGTTCACCAGATCGGCGGCTCTCTCCGTCTTCTCGCGCGTCTTCAGCCGCTCCATGATGCTTGTCATCTCTTTCGTCTTCTCATCGCCGCCGTATTCGGTTTCCTCATCCACAATCGCCTCGTCTTCCTCTTCTAACTCCTCTTCTCCTTCCAGATTCGTCCTAAATACCTCTGCGATCATGGGTCGCTTCATCCTCCTCTGCTGGTGAGCACCGCTACTTACCTATCCATTGAAGCCCTGACTATTTATATTTTCCGTACGTAACGTAAACCGCGAAAAACGGCGGGGGTTACAGCGTCACCTTCTCGGGATACAATCGCTTCGCCGTTGCTAAGATCGCCGGTAACTCCGCGTCTTCTTCCGCTACTGCATCACCGATCTCTTCCGCGTTCAGCATGAAGGGCTCATCCAGAAGCACCCTCGCCGCCGTCAGCTCGATCGTTGACCAGCTCACCCTGCGTACCTCCCCCCCATATCGCTTCATGAGTACGTTTTTAAAGTAATCACGCGTCTGCTCCGGCGCATTGGCCACCGCGTAGGAGACTCGGTCGGGCAGCGCAGTCCAATCCACGCCCGGCACGGCACGCTCCACGAAGGCGAGCGAATCGGAGGGATTGAAAAGCGCATTGCTCTTCATGCCTCTTTCCTCGTCCAGATAGAACAGT
Source organism: uncultured Halobacteria archaeon (assembly GCA_964522635.1). Taxonomy (GTDB): domain Archaea; phylum Halobacteriota; class Syntropharchaeia; order Alkanophagales; family Methanospirareceae; genus JACGMN01. The sequence continues at coordinate 14,663 of CAZFWT010000016.1, forward strand.
GAGGACTCATCGAGCAGTGCATATTGGTTGCAGATACCGATGCCCTCCGCGGGAGTTCTCGGATCGTAATTCACCAGCAATGCGAGCTTCGTCACCCAGTCGATACCATCAACGTATTTCTCGAGCCGTCGCGCTTCCAAATCAGACAGGAGCTCAGCGAAGCAGGTGAGCCCGATCGTATCCCACCTGCTCGGGCCGTGCTCCTCCGATTCCTGCAGCCGCTCCACAGCGTCCAGATAGAACTGCAAAATGGCAACCGCGTCGGTTCGCTCCCCGCTCTTCAGCTTTATCCGCCACTCGCATGACTTTGTATCCCGTGCGAGCCGCTTGAAGGTGCTCACGGGATCTTCGAGCTCCGGCGCGCCGGCCAGAAAACCCTGCTCAAAAGCTCGGATCACCAGCGCCTGCATGATGTCGCGCAGGAAGAGCGCATAGTCAGAGCGGAGTGCCTCACAATGGATATCATGGAGCCGCCAGTAGTGGTGTGCAGCATGCGGCTGATCGCGTGTGTTGAGGATGCCGCGGCTCGTGGTGGTCGAGAGTGAGGACTTCCGCGTGACAAACAGCGCACGTGGCGAGATCACGAACTTCACACCATCTTCTCCGGTGAAGTCGCCGGAAACCACATCGCCACCACCGGTGAACACAATTCGCGTCACGATCCAGGGGATAAGCGCGCGTTCCACCCTGCTCCAGTCTGCACATGCGGCCCGAGTGGTGATGAAGTTCCCATGGGTGGCGTAGGTCTTGGTCGTTATCGTCCGCCGTTTGCCGCTTCGTGCACCCGATTCGAGGTTACCGAAGGAATTGGCCACGTTGTTTTTATGGACCACCACGCTCTCCTGTAACACTATCCCCGCCTCACGGGCGCCGACAACAGCATAGATCTCCGAGGCTTTGTCGTACGCGACCGCGTCAAACGGGTTATTGTACGAGGGCGTCGCGATCTCGAGATGGCCCATATCGTTATAGATTCGCGAGCCATTATTGGCGAACGAAGACTGTATCCGCGCCTCATGCAGCTCCTGCGAGGTCTCCATGCCGAGGTCCCACGCTACCTCTCGTGAGATCAGCCGCCATTTCAAGCCCTGAATCGCGGTGTTCGCCAGCAATGAGGGATTGAGATGCCCTTTCCCGCTCACCGGGTATTCCTGCTCGATGCCTCGTATCTTCGTCTCCGTTCCTGTCCGCGGCACCTATTTCTCTCCCTTATCTTTTTTATTCGCCAGACGCAACCACGCCCTGCAACCAGAGCACACGGTCGGCCACGCAGTGAGTGCTCACTCGTCCTGATTACTGCGCTCCTCACGATGGATCTCCTCGATCTTCTCCTGTATCGAGGCCGCATTCCAACCGTCCAGGTTATCGAACCGGAAGGTTCGGTTTTGCGCGTACATTAAATAATCCAGGTACGGATTGCGCACGATTCGATTCCGGATCTCGCGGGTTATCTCGTCCTCCCAGCCCCGAATATCCTCCTCCTCCGCAAGCAACCGTACGAGCACCTGTCGCGAGCCCTCTCCTCTGCTACGCTCGCGGAAAAAGACCACCACCGCACTGGGCATTCGCGCGAGCTCCGGGTACCGCTCAAAGAGGCGCGCGTACTCCTCGCTGCTCGGCCGGCTCATATCGATCTTCACTTCCGGCTCTCTGTTGATCGTTATTTTGTTCCAGCTCAGCGTGGCATTCTCGAATTCCGCCGCTAGCCGCACCCGTAACTCAGCTCGTGAGTTCTTCGGTGGAAAGAGCAATGCCTCCCCCAGATCCTCCTCAGTCAGCAGCCGCTCCGCTCCGATCGCCTCCGCAACGCACTCGTATAAATCATGGTCGCAGAGATTGGTGTAATCGAACGATGCGGAGATCTCGCGCTCCACCAGCTCGTCCATCGGGTACATGTTCCGGTAATCGAACTTTCCCCTGGGGATAGTGCGGTATTCAAACTCATCCAGTGCATGCTTGATCGCCCAGCGCTTCATCAACCACTCAACCCGTCGATAGACGTAGGGGTCCTCCAGCAAGCCCTGCGCCAACTTGTCGCAGAGTCGTTTGAAGGTGTCCAGGGCGTATTTGTCCCAGTAGGACACTTCCCGCTCCTCGAATAACTCCTCGATCGCGGCAAGATAATGGCTCGAGAGATAATCGGTCGCGGTCTCCGATCGCCCGTTAATCAATTTGACCCGCCACTCGCCCTCGGTATTCTCCGAGAGATCCTTGAAGGTCTGCAGCGGGTTCCACAGATCCTCAACCTGCGTGATCTTCCCCGATTCGATCGCGTCGATGACGTACGACGTTATCGCATTGCAGAGCAGTCGTGTTACTTCCGAACGGACGCCTTCGCCTGACGTGACATGCACGCGATAGAAGTCCTTGGTGCTCAGCGGCTCGTCTCTGGTCGAGAGAATCGGCCACTGCGAGGGCGATTCCGTGATCACGCGGCGAGCAACCATTGCTTTGGGCGAGAGGACGTATTTTATGCCATCCTTATCCGCGACGTAGCCGCCCGCGCCGAAGAAGAGCTTCCGAATGATCAGATAGGGAATGAGTAGATGCTCGCGCCCCACAAATTTCTTCCGCTCCACCAGGTACGACTCATGAGTGCCCCTGCTGTACCGCTTATCGATCTCTACGTTCGCCTTCCAGCACTGGATATGCGTCAGCCGACTCCGCCGCCGGCGCAATTTCTCCTGATACTTATCGTTCGTGCGTTCCACACCGATCTGCATGTACAGCTCGGCCGCTTTGTCATACTTGAGCACGTCGAACGCGGTGCGGCATTCCGGTGTGGCGATCTCGAGATGCCCGCCTGTACAGATGTAAATACGCGAGCCGTTCCGCAGAAAGCCGTCGTTCCGCCGCCGTAGCTTCGAGCAGACCGCGGAAACGCCGTCGAAGAACTCGTACGTATCGAGCGCGTGAATGACTTCGTCAACATGATAGAATCGTGCATACCGGTACAGACCAGGCGAATCTGAGCTGAGCCCCACGCGAAATTCGTGCTCGAGTCCTTGCCATCGGCTCAGATCAACCCGTTCCATGGTTCACTCGGCGCTCAGAAATGCATGCCCGTCTCTTCCTCGCGCGCCTCTTCAAAGCCTGATGCCAGCATCTCCTCCGCGCGCCGCTGCACGAACTTGTCAAACCCTTCTTTCAGGTGCCGCAAGTCCACGCCGATCTCATCGGTGTGCTTGTAGCGCTTCAGCAGTTCCTTGGCACGCTCTCCCACATCCAGAATCGTTGAAAGACCCTCACGCTCCCACATCTGCTTCAGCGCCGCATCGCCGATCGCGCCCTTCTTCATCATGAGCATCGTCCGCTCCTCCAGGGCCTTGTCACGCGCATAGCCGAAGATCTGCGCAACGAACCGTCCGGTAATGGTGTTCTCGCGCTTGATTCGACCGATCTCCGTCTCCACGTAGACATCAGCGTACAGGTAGTTGCTGAGCTCTTTTACCAGATACGCACGAGCCGCCTCCTCGCTTCCCTTATCCTTTACTAGGTACTGGTCGATGGGGACGCGCTCGGCATAGATGGGCAGAATGGATATTGTCGCTTCTCGATCAGGCTTCGGGACCTCAATGATCTTATCAAATCGCGATCGGAAAGCGGAATCAATGAGATGCAGGCGGTTGGTCGCCCCGATAACAGTCAGGTGTGGATGAAGTGCATAAAAGCCATCGAGGATATCGAGCAGTTGGCCGGTAACACGTTCAGGCGCACCAGAGGATCCGGCGAACATGCCTCGTTCCTGGGCGAGCGCATCGATCTCGTCAAAGAAGATAACGCCGTAGTCGATCTCGCCCTCATCCAATTTCTCGTTCGTCGCCTTGAAGACCATACGCACGTTCCGCTCCGACTCACCCAGCCACATGCTGAAGAGCTCGCCAGCGCCCACCTTCACGAACTCGCAATTGGGCAGTGCCGAGGCCAGCGCCTTCGCACACATCGTCTTCCCGCAGCCGGGCGGGCCGTACATCAGAATCCGGCGCGAGTTCTCTCCGAATTTCGTGTAGTCGCCGGGATTGAGCATAGGGAGAATGATGCTTTTGACCAACTCCTGTTTCACGCCCGTCAGGCCGCCGATGTCCTTGAAGCTCACGCCCGGGCTCTTCGTCACCTCGTATCGGGAATATTCACGTGTCCGGTACGTGCGTTTGATATCGAGCGTTCCGGGAAGCAGGCCGACCTTCATGCCTTCCCGTATCGACCCGCGTTCGTCCTCCTTGAGCCGCTTATAGATCCTGCCGCGGCCACGGCCAGTAGATATCTCCGCGATCCAGCCCCCCTCATCCTCATCCTTACGCAGCTCTTCAATCTCGCCAACCTCTAAATCCACCATGCGATCGAAGACGCTCGTAATGCCAATGGAAAAACCACTGGGGTTACTTTTATCCGGAATTCGGCCGATGAACACGAACTTTCCCTCCTGGAGCTGCTCAAGCTCATCATCGCTGAGCGGACCATAGGGTAAGGCCTTCAATGCACCATTCAGATTCACCAGTGCGCCCTCGGGCAGTTGCTCAACCACAAAGCCGCAATCTAAGGGTGGTGATCGCGATTTCGAGACGAGCCGCTCCAGATCCTCTTTATACGCCTCCGTCTCATCGTATTTCCGACGCAAGCGACGATACTCGCTCTCCAGCCGCTCATATTCGTAGCGGGGGATATAATCCTCCTGTGCCATAGTCTCTATGGGTATCTAGCGTCCAGAATTATAAAAATCCTGTGCCGTTCCTCTACGGTTATATAATAACGCTTAAATATATAGAGGTGTATGGAAAGGTATGGTCATGAAAGCTGAGAAGCGTAAAGTACAACTCACCGGCGGTTCTACCTATACCATCTCCCTTCCTATTAAATGGGCGCGGGAAGCTGAGGTCAAGCAGGGCGACGAGCTCCTCCTCGTACAGCAGCGTGACAGTTCGCTCCTCATCACACCCGTGAGGGAGGGCGAAGAGCGCGTGAGGTATGCTGAGCTTACCCTCTCGGAAAGTGAGCAGTTCGAGGACCATTTCAGATATCTCATTGCCCATTACCTCGTGGGCTACGATGTCGTGAAGCTGCTTTCGCCGGGCGGCTTCGAGGCTGAGGCGCGCAAACGGATCAAGGCAGAGGTGAGGAAGCGACTCATCGGCATGGAGGTCGTGGGCGAATCCTCGAAAGAGATCGTGCTCAAGAGTTTCCTGAAATATGAGGATTTCACGCTCCGGGATGCCATCCAGAGTATGTCCAAGATCATCATCGCCATGCTCGAGGATGCGATCTTGGCGCTCGAGCTGGGCGATAAGAACAGGGCAAGAGATGTCATTGAGCGCGATAACGAGATCGACCGATTCTACTTGCTCCTGGTACGACAGCTCAAAGCCACGGTCAGTGATCATGAGCTCGCGAAGAAGATCGAGATGAGCGGGCAACGGGACAGCCTCGGCTACCGGATCGTGGTGAAGAATATGGAGCGGATGGGTGATCATGTTGAGCGAATCGCGAAGCACGCGCTGATGATGAGTGCGCCCGTGTGCGTTGAGAACATCAGGGAGAGTGGGACGAGCACGAAGTTGCTCTTCCTGAAGACCCTGGACTCGTTACGGAAGCGTGACGTGAAGATGGCGAATGAGGCGATCCGTGATGCAAATCAGCTGATCGACCGCGTGAACGAGATAAATGAGCGTACTCTGGCAGAAGAGTTGAGTGTGACCGATAAGATTCACGCATTTGCGATCATCGAGAGCCTGGGCAAGATCGCGAAGTATTGCGAAGATATCGCGGAGATAACGATCAATCTGGGCATTGAGGCCCCGGGCGAGGAGACCTGGTAACGATAACGTCCTGTCTGTCCCGCGAGATGATTTAAAGGGTAGTAAGTCGAATCTACAAGTAACGTGAGCGAATGGAGTAGACGATGCTTGGACGGTTGAGCAGCTCGCTGAAGGAGACAATCCAGAAGATCGCAAAGGCCAAGCGGATCGACAAACAGACGGTTGAGGAGCTCGTGCGGGACATTCAGCGGGCTTTGATCCAGGCGGATGTGAAGATCGCGCTGGTGAAAGAGCTCTCGGATCGCATTCGTGAGCGGAGCTTGACTGAGAAGCCGACCCTCAGTCCGCGTGAGCACGTGATCAAGGTGGTTTATGAGGAATTAATCACTATTCTGGGCACGGGTGTTGACGTGCCGCTGGGCTCGCAGAAGATCATGATGGTCGGGTTGCACGGCACGGGGAAGACCTCGTCGTGCGCGAAACTGGCACGGTATTTCCAGAAGAAGGGCTTGAAGCCCGCGGTGATCTGTGCTGATGTCTACCGGCCCGCAGCTTCCGACCAGCTCCGGCAATTGTGCGACTCGATCGGTGTGCCCTTTTATGACGGCGCCAATCTGCCACCCGGGAGGAGCGTGACGGATATCGTTACGGCAGGCGTCAAAGCGTTCGAGAAGTATGATGTCAAGATCATCGATACCGCCGGTCGGCACGCGCTGGAAGCGGAGATGATCGAGGAGATAAAGGAGATCGGAGCGCGGATCAAGCCGGAACATCGCTTCCTCGTTCTGGACGCGGCCATTGGACAGCAGGCGTCGGTGCAGGCACGCGCATTCGATGCCGCGGTGGGTATCACGGGCATCATTATAACGAAGATGGATGGCACGGCGAAGGGCGGTGGCGCGCTCTCCGCGGTCTCCGAGACGAACTCCGGGGTGGCCTTCATAGGTACCGGCGAGAAGGTGGACGATTTCGAGAAATTCGAGTCTGATCGGTTCATCTCGCGGCTGCTCGGCATGGGCGATATCAAATCGCTGATCGAGATGGCTGAGGAGAGTCTGACCGAGAAGGAGGTGGATGCGGACATCCTCAAGGGTAAGTTCACCTTGAATGATCTGTACAAGCAGCTGGAAGCGGTGCGGAAGATGGGGCCCTTCAAGAAGATCATGCAGATGATGCCCCTGGGCGGTTTGGGCGTCGATATCAATGATGAGATGTACCAGATCACCGAGGATAAATTGGGGCGATTCCGGGTGATTATGGATTCGATGACCGAGGAAGAGCTGAATGACCCGAAGATCATCGACGGCTCACGGCTACGGCGCATCGCGCGTGGGGCGGGCACGACCACGGCAGAGGTGAGCTCGCTGCTCAAGTATCACCGCATGATGCAGAAGATGATGAAGCAGTTTGGTAAAGGCCGCGGGAAACTGCCGGCGATGAAAGGGATGCCGCTCGGTAAACTGATGGACATGATGAAGTAACGGTTCGCTCACGGCTTATCAAGGCACTATCGAACGAAGGTTACACGATCCGCACGTCACCGACTTTAATTCCTTTCCTCTTGGCCACGACCTCGCCGACGATTTGACCGCCGGTTATTCGTAGCGCTTCCCGCTTCGCATGCTCGGGAATCACCACCGCGAAGCCCATTCCCATGTTGAACGTCTTATACATCTCCTCAGCAGTGATGTCGCCCTGCTCCTGAAGGAACGCAAAGATCGCCTGCGGCTCGAACGGATTGTAAATATCGTAGCCGAGCTCGGTAATTCGGGTCAGCTTGAGGAATCCGCTGCCCGTGATATGTGCCGCGCCATGCACCTCGCAGCGCGCCATCAGCTCCAGGACCTCCGTATAGATCCTCGTCGGTGTGAGCAGCTCAGCACCTATGCTCTGCTCGGGGTTCGGCGGGAACGGATCGGTATACGCAAACCCCGCGGATTCAACCACCTTCCGGGCGAGCGTCAAGCCGTTGCTGTGGACGCCTGCACTTCTGAGCCCCATGACGAGGTCGCCCACCTCGATCTTCTCGCCCGTGATTACCCGGTCTTTATGCACATAACCGACACAGGTTCCCGAGAGGTCTAAACCGTTGACCAGTTCCGGTAATATCGCCGTCTCGCCGCTCACGATATAAATATCGGCGAGTTCCGCACCGGCTTCCAGACCCCTGGCCACCGCCACCGCGACCTGCTCATCGGGCCGATCGATCGCGAGATAATCAACGAAGGCGAGTGGTGTCGCACCGAGACAGTACAGGTCATTCACGTTCATCGCGACGCAGTCGATCCCGATGGTATCCCACTTCCCGAGCTGCTCCGCAATGAGCACCTTCGAGCCCACACCATCGGTCGATATCGCGATGAGATGGAAGGGATCAAACGGGAGCTCGAAGAGCCCGGCAAAGCCCTGTAAGCCCGTCTGCCGCGTGATCATTTCAGAGATCGCTTTGACCACGCCGTGCTCCTTCGTGATATCCACTCCCGCCTTCGCGTACGTCCACCGCATAGCATAGTGAGATTGGTAACCCAGCAGTTAAAGCTTGCCGAGAACATGTATAGGATACCACAAATCTTTTGGGATGCCGGGCGGCACTAACAATCCAGCAAAAGGCGGCACGAGCTCCAGATATTCCTAGTTCACCGCCGCTTGTATCCGTGCTACCCGCTCAATCGCCGTCGCGCACGCGTCTGCACGTGACATGCCGAAACCGATTCCCGTGGCGACGGGCTCGCCCCGGTGCACCGTTCTCCCTCGTGCTGGTATGTCCACGATTCCTGGTCCCTCCCCGGTAAGATCCTCGGTTACAAGACCGTCGCGCGCGGCAAACACGATCATCTTGGCAGCGTATCGTTTCACGGCGATGCGTGCCGGCAGCTCGCCCGCCACTGCGCGAACGTGCGCGTCCACCATGTTCAAACTGGTCGCGAGCTCAACGGTATCCAGACTGCCCTGCACGCGCGGATTCACCTCGATAACGACCGGGCCGTCGTGGGTAATCACCATGTCCACGCCGTTCGAGCCGATCAACCCCAATTCCGCGGTCAACTCCTCTGCAAGCTCGCACACCTCAGTCTCAGTCGATCGTGGAGCGGCCATGGGTGAGATGTTCCCGCAGTAGACCAGCGGGCCGGGCGCGCACAACGACTTCACACCTAACAGCTGCTCGTTCAGGCAGATCGAAACCGCTTCCTGCCTGGATAAGAGCACAGAGACCGAAGCATGCTGCCCTTTGACGTAGTCCTGATACAGGAAGTCCGGCAGCTCCTTCGCCGATCTGATCAGCTCCTTCTCGGTCTGGCAGAAGAAGTTCGCGGTACCGCCACCGCCATGAGCAGGCTTGGCCACCACCGGGTAACAGAGCGGTATGCGCTTCTTCTGAGCACACAATTCTGATATCGCACGACCGCTCAAAGTCCGGGGGTGTGGGATGCCCCACTCGTCCAGACGCGCAGCCAGCCACACCTTGTCCGCCACCACGCGCGTCTTCTCCGGCCTATTCCCCAGGATCTTGCCACGCGCGGTTTCCGAGAGAGAGCTAAAATCCGCGCTCTCAAATCCCGAGCCCATAATCACCCCATCAACGAGACCGATCACGTCCTCAAAATCCTTGAGCCCTTCATGAAGCGCACACGGATCCAGCGGGTAAAAAGCGCGCGCACAACGTCTCGTATCCACATCGCCAAATGCATCGGCCGCGGACATCACGTAGCCCGCTCGCTGGCCTGAGCAGACGATGTGCCGAACGGAGAATCCGAGTGCTAGGATGGTACGTATCTCATGCATGAGTACGCGGCTACCTCCTCTCCCTTTAGTAGTATTATGCGGCGGAAGAAAAGAACGTCACGTGAGACAAACGCTCTCATACCACTGAGATGGCTAACTATAAAGATATATCTACCAAGGCACGTACATATACTGTCACGAGCCGAGCGAAGTACATGGTGATTTGAATGCTTTATTTTGAGAAAGAGACGCAAAAAGCAGATTTCCTGGCGCTGGAGCAGGCGATTCTGGCGCTCTGGGACAGCGAGCAGACCTTCGAGCGCAGTGTGAGCCAGCGCGAGGGCGGTGAGCGGTTCGTCTTCGTCGAAGGCCCCCCTACCGCGAACGGACTCCCGCATCCCGGCCATATCCTCACCCGCGTCGTGAAAGACCTTGTACTTCGGTACAAGACGATGCGTGGCTACTACGTGCCCCGCAAAGCAGGCTGGGATACGCACGGACTGCCGGTCGAGATCGAGGTGGAGAAGGAGCTGGGTATTCGCACGAAGCGCGAGATCGAGAAGTACGGCATCGCGAACTTCAACCGGAAGTGTAAAGAATCAGTTTTTAGGTATGAGAAAGAATGGGTGCACGCCACCACACGGGTGGGCTTCTGGATCGATATGGACGATCCCTACGTTACGTTCCATAAGAGCTATATCGAATCGGTCTGGTGGTCGCTGAAGACGATCTGGGATAAGGGACTGCTCTACAAGGGCCATAAGGTCGTGCCCTACTGCCCGCGGTGTGGGACCACGCTCAGCAGTCACGAGGTCGCGCAGGGCTACCGGGACGTGGAAGATCCCTCGGTCTTCGTGAAGTTCAAGCTGAAGCGAACGGCTGAGGAGGCGAAACCGATCTTCCTGCTGGCGTGGACGACCACGCCCTGGACGCTCCTCGGGAATATCGCGCTCGCCCTGCATCCTGAGCACACGTACGCTAAGATACGGGTGACCGTGGAGGACGAATTCGGACGGACGGGCGAAGAGGTGCTCATCCTCGCGGAATCGCGCTTGAACGTTATCGATGATGAATACGAGGTCCTGGAGCGGTTCGAAGGCAAGAATTTGGAAGGCGAATATTACGAGCCGCTCTTTGCGTACGCGAAAATCGAAGGCGAGGCGCACAAGGTGATCACCGCCGAGTTCGTCACCCTCGACGAGGGTTCCGGCATCGTGCATATCGCGCCCGCATTTGGTGAGCTCGATTACGAGGCCTGCAAGGTGCGTGAGCTGGGCTTCACACAACCGGTGGATAGCGAAGGCCGCTTCACCGGCGAGGTGCCGCCCCTTGCGGGCATCTTCGTGAAAGACGCCGATCGCGAGATCATTGAGATGCTGCGTGAGCGCGGGATTCTGTACAAAGAGGAGCGTTATGTGCACTCCTATCCCTTCTGCTGGCGCTGCAATTCGCCGCTCCTCTATTACGCACGTGAATCATGGTTCATCGGGATGTCGCAGCTTCGTGACCACCTGCTGGCGAACAACGAGCAGATCACCTGGTATCCCGGGCATCTGAAATACGGCCGGTTCGGGAACTTCCTCGAGAACATTGCCGACTGGGCACTGAGTCGAGAGCGGTTCTGGGGCACGCCATTACCTATCTGGATCTGCACTGAGTGCGGGGCACAGCACTGCGTGGGCAGCCTTAAGGCGGTGCAGGAGAAGGCTAAAAGCCCTGTGCCCGACGACATAGATCTCCACCGACCGTACATTGACGAGGTAATCCTGAGGTGCGACGCGTGCGGTGGTGATATGCAGCGGGTAAAGGACGTTATCGACTGCTGGTACGATTCTGGATCCGCGCCGTTCGCACAGTGGCACTATCCATTCGAAACAGAAAGCTTCACCGAGAACTTTCCCGCAAGCTTCATCACAGAAGCGATCGATCAGACACGGGGCTGGTTCTATTCGCTCCTCGGGGTCTCGACCGCGGTCTTTGACCAGCCTCCGTACCTCACGGTGCTCTCGCTCGGCCACATCCTCGACGAGAAGGGTGTGAAGATGAGCAAGAGCAAGGGTAACGTGGTGGACATCAATGCGCTCTTCACGACCGAAGCGGCGGACGCGCTGCGCTGGTATCTCGTTACCGCCGGGCCGTTGACCGAGGACATCCGGTTCTCCCCGGAGGCGATCAAAGAGAAGCAGAAGAAGTTCCTGAATACGCTCTGGAACTCCTACTTCTTCTTCATCACCTATGCGAACATCGACGAGTTCAATCCAGCCGGGAAGAGCATCCCGGTCGAGCAGCGGAACCCCATGGATCGCTGGCTCATCTCGCGGCTGAACACCCTCACCCAGGAGGTCATTGCGGCACTTGAGCGCTATGAACTGCACGTGGCCGCACGGAAGCTCGAGGAGTTCGTCACGGATGAGGTGAGCAACTGGTACATACGGCGCTCACGACGCCGGTTCTGGATCACCGAGGAGAACTTTGATAAGGATTGCGCGTATGTAACGCTCTACGAGGTGCTCGTCGCGCTCTGCAAACTGCTCGCGCCCTTCGTCCCGTTCCTCACCGAGCATATCTATCAGAATATCGTACGCGGCGTTTCGGACGGTGCAAAAGAGAGCGTGCATCTCTGCGATTATCCCCTCCCCAATGAAGCGCTCATCGATATGGACGTGGAGTCCGCGATGCGACTAATCTCAGACCTGGTTGAGGCCGGTCGGCGAGCACGGTCGGATGCGGGTATCAAGATACGACAGCCATTGCGCGAGCTGGTGATCACGTGCAGCGCAGAACAGCGGGCAAAATGCGAGGAGCTGATCGCGGTGCTGGAGGAAGAGGTGAACGTCCGTGACGTGCGCTTCGAGGAGGCGTCGAAAGAGGCTGCAGAGGTCCTTGCCGGCGAGCTTGAGAAGTACCGCGCTGTAGAGCTGGCGGAGGGGCTCTGCCTGTACCTGGATTGCTGCCCGGACAGGGCACTGATCGAAGAAGGCCTGGTGCGTGACATCGTGCGGCGTGCGCAGGGTATGCGGAAGGATCTCGATCTGGAATATACCGAGCGGATAGCGTTGACCTACGCCTGCGACGCTGAGGTTAGGGATGCGATCCAGAACTTCGCCGACTATATCTGCACGGAGACGCTGGCAGAGACGCTCGAGGAAGGAACGCCCGCGAGTCCCGAAGACGAACGCGTGTATGGGAAGACCTGGCGAATCGGGGATAAAGAGGTCTATCTCGCGATCCGGACGCTTGCTGGTGCGGAACGCGACTGAGTGCGCGCACTCAGGGTTGAGTGAAAAGCGTAAAGAGTAATTTATAATAAGCATTATAGTTATCCGCACAAGTAAGTATAATTTTTCCCTTTTAGAAAGCGCTTAAT
>CAZFWT010000017.1:0-11701 GCA_964522635.1 uncultured Halobacteria archaeon
AAGTTCCGAACTTTTGTAGATACTGCAAGCGATTTAATGCTCATTGCGGACAAAGATGGAAATATTACTGATGTAAATCAAACAATGGCCAGAACGTTAAGATATTCTAAAGAAGAACTGATTGGAATGCAGATAACTCAGCTTTTAAGTAAGGAATCGTTGGAAAAAGATTTCAAACCAAACTGGGAGGAATTCATCACAGAAGGAAAAATCAGTCTTGATACTGCTCTTGCAGCAAAAGATGGGAAAGAGATTTACGGTGAAATGAAGGCTGTTGTTGTTTATGATCGCGACGGCAAGTATGCCGGAAGTAGAGCGGTATTTCACGACCTCACGGAGCGCAAGCAAGCAGAGGATGCACGAGATCGTATTCTTAAAGAGCTTGAAGCAAAGAACCGGGAGATGCGGCATTTCACGTACACGGTCTCGCATGACCTGCGCTCGCCGCTCGTTACCATACAGGGCTTCGCCGGTATGCTCCGGAAGGACTTAGAGCTCACGGCTAAGGAGAAAGCGGTGACCGATCTGGAGTACATCGAGAAAGCGGCGACGAAGATGGACGCACTCCTGAGTGACACGCTGAAGCTCTCTCGTATCGGCCGGATGGTGAATCCGCCGGAAGACGTCCCGTTTGGCGAGATCGTTCAGGGCGCGCTGGAGCAGACCGCTGGCGATATCCAGGCACATCATATTGACGTCACTGTAGCTGAGGACTTCCCCAGCGTTCATGTTGACCGGATGCGGATCGAGGAGCTGCTCGTGAACCTCATTACGAACAGCATCAAGTACCGGGGCGAGAATCCGCATCCGAAGATCGAGCTCGGCTACCGCAGGGATGGCGGGGAGACGGTGTTCTTCGTGCGGGATAACGGGATCGGGATCGAGAAGAGCCAGGTGGAAAAGGTCTTCGATCTCTTTTACCAGGTGGACAAGAGCGGCGGGGGCACTGGTGCGGGCCTGGCGATCGTGAAACGGATCGTTGAGGTGCACGGCGGTCGGATCTGGATCGAGTCGGAGCTGGGGAAGGGTTGCACCGTCTGCTTTACACTGCCGCTCTCGTAATTCTGATCACTCAGTACAGAAGAAGTGTTCGAGGCGTTCAGGCTCGACGAGCAGGTGCATGATCCGGATGGGCTCGGCCTTCTCGGAGATGTGCTTCCAGTTCTCCCGTTTCTTGAAGGCCGCCAACTTCCGCACCTCTGCGACCTGTTCAGCGGTGGACCTTTTGGTCTCGATAAGCCCCGCCTCTTCTGCACGCTTCAGTACGTCCTTACCCGCATCGCTGCGGACGATCACTGTTGACCAGCCGTCTTCAGAGCCGATCGAGCCCACCGAGAGGTCAGCGAACTCAGAGGCAAAGTCGTAGCAGTAGTTGCAGGCCTCGCGGGCAAACGAGCGCATCTTCTTGATCGGCATCGTGAGCTCCTTGCCGTCCTTGGTGGTAACGATGAACCGTCCTCTGCGGATATTGAACTTTGCCACCGCGTCAAAGCTCGTACCGAGCTCCTCCAGCGTCTTAGCAAGCAGTGCACGGTCAAAGGTTTCCGTACAGAAGAGACCAATGAGGAACTTCACCCGCTCTGCCCCGACCTTGAACGCGTCTGAGAGTTGCACTTTGCGCATACCCTCGATATGACAGGGCAATCCGACGAGTGCAACCTTCTGGTAGCCGGCCTCAAAGGCGTCTGCCACGCCCAATACGGATGGGCATTGCGTATACTTCGAGCCCGCAGCAGCCAGAACGTCCTCCTTTGTAGTCGCCACGAAGGGCTGGGGCTGCCAGTTGGCTTCTTCAGTGGTTCTGGCCACAACGGCCGCGTCGATCTCGCCCTCCTGGAGCAGATGCAGGAGCACTGCGGAGATGACCCCGCCGTCCTGTGCGCGCTTCCGGAGCGCGGCATCGGTCGCTCGTGCGCTGATGATCTCGCCCTGGTAATAGCCCAGCAGGTTATCGGTCCGGACCTCGCCAAATACCGCGCGGTCCATCTGAAACGGCGCAAAGAAGGTACGGGGGCAGAACTCATAGCACGCGCCGCAGATCTCATAACATTTCTGCTTCGTCTTCGGCAGCTCGTTCTCGAACGCGATGTACTCTTTACAGAACGCCCCGCACGTCCCACAGTAGCAGCAGAGCCTGTTATATATCACTTCCGCCTCTAAATCAGCCAAATTACCTCTCGTCTTTGCCATTGCCCCATCTTCACCTCCGCACGCTCCGCACGAGTTGCTGTAGCATCGCCTTATACTGCTTCTCCTGCCGCGGCGTGACGTTCGCAAAGCTCATCCGCGCGTTCGGATGGTAATACCGATCGATCGAGACCGCACGAATCAACGGATCGGTCGCGAAATTCTTGATGCACGAGAGCATCTGCGATGCGTAATAGTACACAATGCCGTAGAAGATCACGAAATCATAATTCCCCTGGCCGTCCAATCCCGTCCAGTTCGGGTCTCGCAAGCAGTTAGTGAGCTCGTGCAGGTTGTACTGCGTTACGTTCTCAGTATAGCCCTTTTCGATAAAGCCCTTGATACTATGGCCCGTTGCCGCGATCGGAACGCCTTTCTTCCCCAACTCGATTGCAATCTCGAGGAAGAACGCGTCCCGTAGGAGCTCAGAGCCGACGACCAGAAGCGGCCGTTTCGCACTCGATATGTAACTCCCAATTACCTCAGGTGCAACGACATTGCCCGTTTCAGGACCGGGGATATTTGCCACGTTAAAGGGTATCTCAGTTACCATCGTTCTCCTTTCCTATCCTCTTCTCTCTTCTCCGCTCCCCTCTCTCTATTTCTCCTTCTTCTCCCGCACCAAACGTTTCAGGTTTGTCGGATTAAATGAGGGGTCGTAGCCGCGAATGGGGCCCTCAAGGATCTTCTTCAGCTTCCAATCGATCTTCCAGCCCTGCTCGTCCTCCAGCTTCTTCAAGAGCTCGTTCCGCCTGGTGATCGGTACGTCGCTCGCGGCTCTGACGTAGAGGTGCCAATCCTTGGGGTAGGCGTGGAGGTACTTCAAGCTGAGATCGATGTAGTGCGTGAGCTTGACAGACCGGCCGCGATCGGTATCCGAGGGCCGGAAACAGAGTTTCGCGATCATCGGCAACGCCTCCTCTACCGTCTCGCAGGCCACCAGCAGGTGCTGCGGGCCCGGCTCAACGGCAATCTCTGAGCCGTCGCTGGCATCAATGATCTTCCAATCGTCCGTCAGGTCCGCGCGACCGAGGAACGCGCGTCGGTATTTAGTGCTGTGTGGTCCCACAACTGCGGGAATACCCAGCCGGTTGAAACCGGTCGCAATCGATGCCGCTTTCTGGGACATCGCGCCCCACGCAACGCCGCAGGCGCCCACGCGGCTCAGGATATAATCGGCTATCTCCTCATAGTTCCCCCGCAGGTGCCGACCGGCAAAGATGCTCGCGATCTTGATTGCGGCGTCGTGAATGTGCGCATTGGAGACACAGGAGCCGATGTTGAGCACACCACCACCGTCGAACCGGCCGTGATGCTGCTCATAGACCGTTTTACCATCCTCATCCTTCCACAACGCGGCATCAATCGCCATACAGCCGGTGAGCGTGACAATATAGTTCCGTTCAGCGAACTCCTTGACAATGAGCCATGCATCCTTGGTACCTTGCGGATAATTGCCGCAGCCGATAGGAGCGACCACACCGGGTATGGTGCCCATGACAATGGGCCTGCCGACATCTCGAATCTCACTGTCCCATACGGGGCCGCGTCCTATGCGCATCCGTCCACGCTCCTCCACGAGCTGCGGATACGCCGCTTTCGTGATGACATCAATGATCGGCATGTGCTTCTTGCATACCTGCTCGCACCGGCCGCAGCCAACGCAGATGTCGAACAGCTCTGCCAGTGGCTTGCGGTCTCCGGCCGCAGCACAGGCCATTGCCTCGCCGATCTGCATGCCGTTTGGACATGCGAGCGTGCAATTCCCACATTGAATGCACTCATTCACATAACTCGTGAATTCCTCTTCACTGAGGATCAGCCGCAACTTCCTGCGCTTCTTATCCATCTGGAGCGCAGTCTTCACCGCGACCTCCCCGACCTGCTCGGGATCGAGAATGATCACGCCGGGCACGCGTTCGTTCACGAGGTCAGCAACGATGCCATCAGGATCGTCATCAGTGCGATCCACCAGCCCGTGCAATGCCTTGTCATTCGTGGCGATTACGGGCGTGTGTACACGCTGGCAGAGCTCGACGATATCCGCACGAATGCACTGCTCATCGACGACCGCAATATCGGCAATCCCTGCCCGGATCACGCGCAACTGCCGACCCAGTGCTGCGGCGATCTTCGCCTTCTTGTACACCCGTGTGGTGTCGATCGAGGTGCAGCAAATGCCCGCAAGTTCAACCCGGTCTTCAAGGTCGTGCTCCGTCAAATAGTCGCCGATATCGGCAGCTGGAGGCACGTTATGCCCGATTACGAGGATGACCGGCTTATTCCTGTCAACCGTGCCGATGCCAACGTCCACGAGCGGCACGTCCGGGCCACCACCCTCTTTGCTCGTGGGCATGCCGTAACAGGCGATCTGAATGATATCCGCCGCTTCTTTGCTCAGTGAGTCGAGCATCCCCATGTGGAGCGCTTTCGATTCAAAATCCAGATACGAGCCCTCCTGACCCGTGTGAACAGCATCCGCTAACTGGACGATCTGCTCCTCTATATAATCGAATACCTGCTCGAAGTCGCCGACCGTCCTCGGCTTGATGCCACAGATCAAGCGTGTAAGCGGAGCTTCGATATCCACCTTCGGGCCAAAATCGATCGGCACGTCGTGTCCAAACAGCTTGATCATATCATGCAAGAGATGTCGCCCGTGGCCGCAGTGCGCGCTACACCCGACCAGACACGCGAGCAGCACAATCCGTCCCTGCTGCGCGTCCATTCGTATCCCGCACGCGCCTTTCTTATTGCCCGTGAGGTCACATTTCCCGTAGGTGCAGAGGCAGCACATGTCGCACAAAGGCGCATAAAACGGTTTATACCGCTGTAAGAGCTTGAAATCCCAATCGCGAAGCGTTGCAATTCCCGGCATCGGATGGGGGCCCATGGGTTCCCAGTCCTGCTCAGCGCCCTCTTCCTCGATCTTGCCAATGCTTATCCGCACATTCTCCAGGCCCGCGATCTTGAGGAGGTCGCCCTTCTTTATCTCCGCCATTTCCTCTCTTCCTTCTGTTCTGTGATTTCCCTCTATATTTGGGTTAGTTAAATTTTCACGGCTACGCACGTCACTTCTGGAACGAGATTCAATCACGCTGTGTCATGATGATTGGCCATGCATGATTCGTTCAACCGCTTTGAATAGGCTCATCGCGAACGGGCTTTCGATCTAGCCCGTCCCGCGCTGCGTGGAGCGGGCCCGGAGCGACGCAGGTTAGTGAACATTTCTTTATAAGTGTCGGCGTTTAAGTAAGTAAGGCGAAGCAGGAAGGCGAAAGAAAGCGAGAAGATGAGGAGAAGAGAGAAGACAGATCCACGAATTTCACAGCTGATAGTGGAGCTGAAGCGGAATTCGAGGGAGCAGAACGTGCCGCTGTGGCGAGATCTCGCGAAGCGGTTGGAGAAGCCGCGACGGCAGTACGCGGAGGTCAATTTGAGCAGGATCAACCGCTATTCGGCTGAGCATGATACGGTCGTGGTGCCGGGTAAGGTGCTGAGCGCGGGGCAGCTGGAGAAGCAGGTAACAATCGCCGCGCTGGGGTTCAGCAAGAAGGCCTCTGAGAAGATCGGCGCGCATGGTAAATGCCTGAGCATTGAAGAATTGATGACCGTTAACCCGAAAGGTTCGGGCGTAAAGATACTGGTATAACAACTTTTTGAGTACGAAAGACTGATGTAAGTAATGAGAAAGAGCAATGGGCAGAGAAGTACTAGATGGTGAAGGGCTTATCCTGGGGCGGATGGCCAGCGGCGTGGCAAAACGGCTGCTGAACGAGCCGGAGACGGAGATCGTGATCGTGAACGCCGAACGCGTGGTCATCAGCGGCACGAAGAAGTATATCCTCCAGGAATATAAGGCGAGGCGTGACCGCGGCTCGAAGGAGCAGGGCCCGTTCTTCCCCAGAGTGCCCGATCGGATCGTGAAACGGACGATCCGGGGCATGCTGCCGTACAAGCAGGGTAAGGGGAGAGCTGCATTCTCACGATTGAAGGTTTATCTCGGTGTGCCTGAAGCGTTTGAGGCTGAGGAGCGGCAGACGATGGAGAGCGCCTCGGCTGCACGATTGTCCCGTAAGTATTTAACGTTGGGGGAGGTGAGTGAGAAGTTAGGATGGGTACCAAGGCAAAGCTAAAGAAGATCGTGAATGAGGTTGGGAAGCGGAAGACCGCAGTTGCACGGGCGACGATAAAAGAGGGCAGCGGTGTCGTCCGCGTGAACAAGAAACCGGTGGATGTCATCGAGCCGGAAGTGGTCCGAGCGAAGCTGGCGGAACCGATGTTCATCGCCGCTCAGTTCCCTGAGATCAACACGACGAGCATCGATGTGGACGTGACGGTTACGGGAGGCGGCTTCATGGGCCAGGCAGAGGCGGCGCGCACCGCTATCGCGCGCAGCTTGGTGGAGTGGACGGCGAATGAGCAACTGCGCGAGGCCTATCTGGGCTATGATCGCCACCTGATGGTGAGCGATATGCGGAAGAAAGAGATGAAGAAGTTCGGTGCAAAGGGGGCACGAGCGAAGCGGCAGAAGTCGTATCGGTGAGATGAGGTGAAGTGAGGTGAAGGCTCATTTATGATTCCGGTCAGGTGTTTCACGTGCGGTAAGGTCATCTCAGACGTCTGGGACGAGTATAAGGAGCGCATCAAGCGCGAGGCACCCGGGCAGGTGCTGGACGATCTGGGGATCACGCGCTATTGCTGCAGACGGATGCTACTCACACATGCAGAGTTGGTAGACGAGATAGCGCCGTATGGATGAGGCGCGTGCAGTTCTTCGTAAGGTAACAGGGGGTCGTAGGGTAGCTTGGTCTATCCTTCGGCGTTCGGGACGCCGAGACCTGAGTTCAAATCTCAGCGACCCCATTCTCTCATAGTATATATAATTATAGAGCGAGGTCGATGATTGTGACGGGCAAACAGAAGCAGGAAAAAAGAATTAAAAGGGAGCACTATACGAAATACGAGAAAGCACGCATCATCGGCGCACGAGCACTGCAGATCGCTATGGGTGCGCCCGTACTCATTGAGACCGACGAGCTCGATCCCATCGAGATCGCGATTCAGGAATTTGAGCTTGATGTCGTTCCCATCACCGTGAAACGAACAGAGGAATGACCTGACAAAGTCCTTCCTGATCTTTTCTTCCTTTGGTTAGCTTATCCTGATCTACCTGCTCTCTCTCGCACTCACGCTACGCTCTATTTGAGAGAGCAATCGAAGGAAAGCGACGCAAATTGCGCGGATGTACACAACCAACGAGTTCCACAAGAGAGCGCGTCAAGCGTATGTATGCTGGTTTCAATGCAAAGAGGAGAATTCGTTCGCCGTGCTCACCAACCGCGTACCTGCAAGAGCTCGCTTTCGGCCAGGGCGTTCACTTCAATGCCCTTCATCGGGTCACCCAGCCCTTTTGAGAGCTCAGCGAGCTTCTTCGCGTCGTCGTAGTTGTTGACCGCTTCCACGATCGCCGCGGCCATTCGTGCCGGGTTCTGGGACTTGAAGATACCGGAACCGACGAAGACACCGTCCGCACCGAGCTGCATCATGAGCGCGGCGTCCGCAGGTGTGGCCACGCCGCCTGCCGCGAAGTTCACGACCGGTAACCGCTGCAGCTTTGCCGTCTCCTGCACCAGCTCTACGGTGACTTTCAGCTCTTTCGCAATGTCGCGCAGCTCCTCCTCGTTCTTGCCCCTGAGTGCACGTATCTCACCCATGATGAGCTTCATATGCCGAACCGCTTCCTTCACATCGCCCGTACCCGCTTCGCCTTTCGTTCGAACCATCGCCGCGCCTTCCTGGATACGCCGTAACGCCTCGCCCAGGTCGCGGGCACCGCAGACGAAGGGCACGGTGAAGTCGCGCTTGTCCACGTGATGCGTGTCCACCGGCGTAAGCACCTCTGACTCGTCGATCATATCAACGCCGAGTGCTTCGAGCACCTGCGCCTCTACAAAGTGTCCGATACGGCACTTTGCCATTACCGGGATCGTCACCGCATCAATGATCTCCGTGATCACCGCGGGGTCCGCCATGCGCGCCACGCCACCCGCCTTCCGGATGTCCGCGGGCACGGCATGCAAGGCCATCACGGCAATCGCACCGGCATCCTCTGCTATCCGCGCTTGCTCTGCACTCGTCACATCCATGATTACGCCACCCTTCTGCATGGCAGCGAATCCACGCTTCAGCAGCTCTGTGCCATGTCTCAGATCCTCAATCACTATCTCTCGGTGCATGTTCATTCAAACTTTCTCTCCTGTCGCTTTCCGCACGTTGCGCGTTGATCTCTCTATACGATCTTTATATAGTACAGTAAACGCTTTTCCGTTTAAAAAGATTCAAAATGCAGCTCGCATTTGAGTTCTCGGGTGAACACGAGACACTACCCCGAGCGGAGCTGCTCGCATCCTTGGACGCATTGCGCATCCGCTACACGGTAAAACTCGTCAAAGGCCGAATCTTCGTGATCGAAGCGCAACTCGCACCTGAAAGTGCAAAACTCGTCGAATTAGCATGCCGCCTGAGTATGACGCACCAGGTGTACGAGGTGCTCGGCCAGTGTGGGCTGCATGATCGCGAGCTTCTGACCCTGGTTGAGAGCACGGATTTAGTGTCGGTGATGGGCACGGGACGCACCTTCGCCGTATGCGTCCATTTCATGGCGCAGAATCGGCTCTACCCCGATCGCCAGGCGTTACTCAAGGCGGTCGGCGAGTGCATCGCGCGAAACGGTTATGCCGTGGACCTCAAATGGCCGGCGAAGACCTTCGTGCTCCTCTTCACCGCGGATGCCTGCTTCTTTTGTGCGCGCGTGTGGAAGATCGATAAGCGGCAATTTGGCGATAAGCGACCGCATGCACGACCCTTCTTCTTACCCGGCGTCATCATGCCAAAGGTCGCCCGTGCAATCGTCAATCTCAGTGGTATTCGAGCAGCTGAACGCTTGCTCGACCCGTTCTGCGGTACCGGTGGAATTGTCCTTGAGGGTGCAATGGTGGGCGCGCGCGTCGTGGGCGCGGACATCCAGCGGAAGATGGTCTATGGTGCGCAGAAGAATATGGCATTCTTCAGTGCGCCGTGTGAGCTCGTCATGAGCGACGCAACATGGCTGCCCCTGAGGTGTGAGAGCGTAGACGCGGTCGTCACTGATCTGCCGTACGGGCGGGCCTCCGTTGTAGCGGGCTCGGACATCCCGGACGACGAAGACGCGCGCGCCGAATACCTCGCTCGGTTGTATGAGGCTGCGATGGTCGAGATCCACCGCGTGCTGAAGCCTGGTAAGAGAGCGGTCGTGGTCTCGAATTTGCCCTCGTTACCTGCTCTTACGCGCGGGATGGGGTTCCTGCTCTGTGACGAGCACTCCTATCGCGTGCATAAAAGCCTGACCCGGTACATCACGGTGCTGGAGAAGGCATGAGCGGATCTTTTATGTTTCGCGGTGCAGATAGATAATGAAACTGAAGGGGAAAAATAACGGAAGGGTGATAGATAAAATGAGAGTTCGGTTGCCGAATGGCACGGAAGTAGAAGCGATGAATGTAGACTTCGAGACGGTGAAGGAGGATTGGAACGAATACAAGCTGAAGGACGGGACGATCTTGAAGTTCAAGACGGTGGTCAGTAATGTCATTCGTACTGAGAATTACGACCCAATGACCGGAGATCCCGTGTATCACGTGCGATCCACCAACATCCTGCGCGCAAATGTGCCGAACGAGCTGAAGCGCTTGCCTGCTTCGCGGAAGGCAGGTGCGGCAGATGAAGGCGTGGAGGTCGGCTAACCGCTAATTTATTATTCTTCCTCTTTTACCACGACCTCTTTCCCTCGCCTGCTCGGCACGATCTCCAGCTCGGCATGCTCAAATCGTGCCGTTAACTCCTGGCCGCGCTGCAAACGATCGAGGAATATCGCGAGCGCAGCGATCTCCGAGTGGGGTTGATTACCGATCGCAATGTTCCAGTCGGCGGTTTCGTAGACTTCAAACGGGACCTTTTCCGCGCCCACAACGACCAGTACCGGCGTGCGCTCAGCTTCTGCAGCTTCCCGTATCTCATCGATCACCTCGTGGAGGTTCGCGCCGTACATGGTGAGATGACAGACCTTACCGCCCGCTTGTTGCCATCTTCTGAGCTCGTCTCGCCAGCGCACGCCGGTTTTGACGAAGAACTCACCGCCCCAGCGTTTCGCTACGCGCGTGATGCTGCGCTCGACGCCTTTATCCTCCGCGGCGAGGAGCAACCCCTGTGCACCCAATGCGCGGCTCACCAGGCCGATATGCGTGGTCACACGTTTATCGCGCTCCAGACGATGTCCCAATCGCAGCACGACGATCTCCATTCTTATTCTCCACTTTTTGAAGAACATTCTGCTCGTAAAAGCTTTAAAGGGCTCGGTTCAAAGGCAAGGATACATGAAGCTAAGTCCCGGTAACGAAATAACGTGGAATCACCTGCAGGAAGAGATCAAGCGATGCATGAAGTGCGGTGCACTAGGTCTCAGTGGCGTCCAATGCCCCGATGCGCGCGTGCCGGCGATCGCGCCGCGTGCTGTCAAACTGCTCTTCATCACCGAAGCGCCGCCATTGAATAGCCAGTCCTACTTCTTTAACGAGCGCGCGAACGATCGATTACGCGAGCGGCTGTTTGGCATTTTACGGGACGATGTCGGATTTCCGATCGAGACGTTAGCGGATTTTGTGGCTGCGGGCTTCTACCTCCTGCCCACGGTGAAATGCCCCTCGGCGCGCGAAGCGCACAATACCGCACCAGGTGGCAGCGTTATACCGCTCTGTGCAGACGCGCACCTCAGCCGCGAGCTCACGTCTATCAAGCCGGCGGGTATTTGTCTCCTCGGGCGGACAGCGCTACAGGGGTTCCTCGCACTCTGTGAGCAGGGGCACGTGCGTGCACCGGACGCGTCGACGCTCACCAGGAACGTCTCCGACGTGGCAGGAACGTTGGTCGCGGCCGAACTTACGAAGACGAATCACACCGTCATGGTTATCCCCTCCTATTGGCCCACGAGACGGCATCGGAAATATCACGAGATTGGCGAGCACATTAAGCTGCTCATGGCTGCGATCGATTTTTAGCGCAGTTTTTTACGCGGGAAAACAAACTGACTAGTAGCTATGACCGAGCGCCCGTATCTCGTACCTGAGTCCTTCTTCCGGGTTCAGGATGACGTGCTCTTAAGAGGCAAGAAGAAGCTGAAGCTGGTCTGCATCGTCGAATCTGAGTTCGTGCAGCCTGAGGATTTGAAGGAGACGATCGAATCGCTCATTGAAGCGGGTCTCTCACGGCTCGAGACGATGCGTGCGAATTTACTGATCATCGAGGACCTGCTCAGACGCGATGGGCGATTTGACGACCTTGCACACGATGTGGGGCGCTACCGGGAGATCGTCTTCAAAGAGTCGCGCTCGGTCCCGTTCACCATGATCGAGGCACGGGCGGTGATGACGACGATGCGGAAATGGCGGGCCATGATAGCGCGGCGATTAGCGGACTA
>CAZFWT010000017.1:11801-26507 GCA_964522635.1 uncultured Halobacteria archaeon
TGATGACGACGATGCGGAAATGGCGGGCCATGATAGCGCGGCGATTAGCGGACTAGATAAGTGCTTATGAGACGATCTAGCACCCAAAGGGCTTAAACTGCTTCAATCGTCGATGGCGGCTTCCTGGTGATATTGTAAGTGACGCTGACGACGCCGGGCACGTCGCTCGTTATCCGATCTGCCAGGCGCTCCAGGGTCTCGTAGGGTAATCGCGTTGGTCGTCCCGTCTGCGCGTCGGAGCTCTCCCAGCAGCGTACTTCCACTTGCAGCCCGTAGTCGCGCTTGCCCGCGCGTACCCCGGTCACTTTATCCGCATGCAGAATCGCCAGATATTGGAACGCTCCCGTGGTTTGGAGTTCATCCTCAACGATCTGCGTCGCTTTGCGCACCACCGCGATGCGATCGGGCGTGACCTCACCGATGACGCGCGCGGCCAATGCGGGACCAGGGAACGGAGGTCGGTTGTAGATCGCCTCCGGGAGCCCGAGCGCCTTCCCCACCAGTCGAACTGCGGGTTTTCGGAGCTGAATGACCGGCTCAATGACCTTGTAGCCGAATGTTGCTTGCGTATCGATCCCCAGTTGCTCGAGGATATTGTGCTGCCGCTTCACGCCCGCAACCGTCTCTTCAACGTCGGTGTAATTGGTGCCCTGAAGGAGATACTTCGCCCCGCTCTCCTTGACGAGCGTACCGAAGACCGCTTTGTAAAAGGTCTGTGTAATCGCTTCACGTTTCTCCTCAGGGTCGGTAAGCCCTTTGAGCGCGCCAAAGAACTGCGCTCGTGCGTCGAACAGCTCGACCCGTATCCCCACCAGCTCCTTGAAGAGTGAGACGATGTGCTCGGGCTCGCCCTGTCGCATGATGCCATTCTCGATAAAGTACGTCTTCAAGCGACCGCCCAGTGCACGGTGCCCCAGCAGCGTCACGGTAGACGAATCGACCCCGCCGGAGAGCGCATTGATCGCGGTGCCACTGCAGACAATCGATCTGATTGCTTCGACCTGCTCTGCAATGAACTGCTCGGGTTGCAACTCCTCGAGCGTGATCTCCTTAAGTGCCATGAGTTTTAGATGGCACGGAAGCAGTAATAAAGCTTAATAGTAAACGGTGTGCGAACGGATCGAAGCAGCAACCTTATCGGCTTACAAAGCACCTTCACCCACCGGCAACGTAAAACAGACCGTACAACCCGCCCCTTTCTCTGATTCAATCCATATCCGCCCGCCGTGCACCTCGATGATCCGTTTCACGATCGCAAGCCCTGCACCAGTCCCTTTGCTCTCCGGGTCCACCTTATAGAAGAGTTCGAAGACCTGCTCATGCTCACTCTTGTCGATGCCAATCCCGTTATCCTTGACGAAGAAGACCGTCTCTCTTCCGTCCTTACGATGACCAATCTCGATTTTTGGCTGTGGCTGGTCACCCCGGTACTTGACGCTGTTTCCTAAGGCACCAACATTGTATATGGTCACGTTAATATTTGGGCCGCCCAAGGCTATCAGCCCGCCTGCAAGGAGCGCTCCAGAGCACAACGTCAGCATCCCACAGCCCAGCAAGAGAAGGTTGAATGAGCCTAATCTCACATAGCTTCGTGCTGAGAAGTATGTCACAACGAAAGGTGTGGCGGAGAGGAACACGGTGTTCAGTATGGGTAGCTAGAGGCGGCTCGAAGACTGCTCCGAGGTTCAACCTGACCAGAATGGCGATGACGGCTAAGAAAACGAAAAAGGGCAGTACGCCAAGGCGTCTGAACACGTGCGAGTCAGACCTAAGGTTCCCGCAGAGGTCTTCACATCATAGTTCTTCTCCATGTTACGTTCACCACACCGTTTAGCCCTCCAGCGTTCCGTCAAGCCCACGAGAGCGCATTTTCCTGACCTCGTAAGATGCTTCTGTTGTGCAGCGTTATTCTCTATATCTGCACGAGGCGGTAATAATACACTTTTTTCCCTTATCCCTCCGCACTCTTCATATAAAAGCATATCCATTTCATTACTTTCCCTCCACCAAAGCACACATCTTTCTTATGTACACTATATTCATGAAATAGCGCTGGCGTTGCTGTACCAACTCCTGTATGAGTTGTTCCTTTGTTTTCTCGTCATCGTTCATCGCGCGCCACCGCCTAGTTCTTTCTCGGGCAGACTATTCTTTACCAGCCAATACGTGCTCAATTCGCGCAAGAGCTCGGAGAATTCACCGAAGCCGAGCGGTTTTATCAGGTAACTGTTCGCATAGTTGCGATACGCGGTGACGACGTCATTTTCGCTCTCCGAGGAGGTGAGCACGACCACGGGAATCGCCTTCAACGCTTCGGACTGCTTGATCGCCTTGAGCACCTCCTGGCCGTCGATGCGCGGTAGGCGCAGGTCAAGGAGCACCAGATCAGGGCGCGTGCTCATCTCCTGAGCGGCGTACTTCCCCGAATGGAAGAGGTAATCGAGCGCTTCCTGGCCGTCGTACGCTAGATGGATCTCAGCCCCCGGACACACTTCTTCGAGGATGCGCGTGATGAGCGTCGCATGCGCCTCATCATCTTCAATAAGCAAGATAGTACGAGCCTTCTTTTTCATGGTGCACCTCGCACCGCTTCTTGAGCATATTCCGAGGTACCTAGGTTCCCACTGTCGGCAACGTGAAGCAGACCGTGCAGCCTTTGCCAACTTCCGACTCTAGCCACATCCGCCCGCCGTGCACCTCGATGATCCGTTTCACGATCGCAAGCCCTGCACCCGACCCCTTGCTCTTCTTGTCCACCTTGTAGAAGAGCTGGAAGATCTTCTCGTGCTGGCTCTTATCCAGGCCGATACCGTTATCCTTCACAAAAAAGACCGGTTCGTTATCCTCTGTGCGATACCCGATCTCGATCTTCGGCTGCGGCTGGTCGCCCATGAACTTGATGCTGTTCTCGATAAGGTTCACGAGCACCTCAACAATCCGCTGCCGGTCAACATGAACGCTGGGGAAGTCCTCAGCTACTGCTACTTCAAACCTGCCCCATTTGAGTTGCTCCGTCAGTTGCACCAGGGCCGCGCGCACAAGGGCGTTAAACGGGACATCTTCGGGCAGATTCATGACAC
Organism: uncultured Halobacteria archaeon; assembly: GCA_964522635.1. GTDB lineage: Archaea > Halobacteriota > Syntropharchaeia > Alkanophagales > Methanospirareceae > JACGMN01. The sequence goes on from CAZFWT010000017.1 coordinate 14,882, forward strand.
GACCGGTACGGGAGAGCTCCAGCGTGTCCTGTAAGAGTTGCGCCATCGAGGTTACAGCGTTCTCGATGAAGCGCAAATCGGCGACTACCTGCTCACGTTCACCCCGTTCCAGGTCTCTCAGGAGCAGATCGGTATATCCCCGCACAGTGATCAGCGGCGTCCGCAACTCATGGGAGATAGTATAGGCGAACCGCTCCATCTCCGCGGCCCGCTGCTCCAGCTCCTTGAGATATCGCTCGCGCTCCGCTTCCACCTGCTTCTGCTCCGTGATGTCGCGGATCGACTCGATCGCTCCGATCTTCTGCCCGCTGTGATCGTAGATGGGGCCCGCCTTTCCCCACAGGTGCACGCGTCTTCCCTTAATGACCGTATCTGCTTCCGCGATGACACTCTCGCCTTCCCGGCGGAAAAGAGCATATGTCTCCTCAATCTCATCGGCTCGCCTGAGTACCAGATCGACCAAGGCCGGTCGCCGCGTGCCGTAAATGGGGACCGCGTATTCATAATCCACTTTACCCCTGAGCCCCTCGCTCGTCACGCCGGTCATCGCTTCAATCGCCCGGTTCCAGGCAATGACCCGCCCATCGAGATCGATGGCAAAGGTGGCATCGGGTAAGAAATTGATGATGTCGCTCAGCCGGCGCTCGGAGTCCCTGAGTTCAACCGCCGTTTGCATCCGTGTCTCAATCTCCGCTCTGAGATCTTCGGTGATGTTCAAGACCGACTCCTGTCGTGCCTGAATATCCGCATAGGCGTGCTGAAGCCGCTCCGTGGTCTCCTGCAATTCCCTCGTGCGTTCCTCAACCCGCGTCTCAAGCTGCTCGCGGAGGGTCCGCAGCTCGCGATTCTGCGCACCGAGTAGCGCGAGAGTAGCCGTCACTCGCTCAAGGAAGGCAACCGCGCGTTGAAATTGCTCCTTCGAGCCAGGCTGCAATTCGCGTGCCGCGGCCACGAGTTGATCGGGATCAGCGCCGATCCGTTCCGCAAACCGCCGCACCCGCTCTTCCGAGAGCTCGTGGACCACCCGCTGGCCGATTCCCCAGGTCGCGACGTGGCGATCTCCGATGAAGATGGGCACCGCGCCGTCCAGAATCTCCTCAAAATTCTCGCAGGGCGCAACAGCAGGCGAGCCCTTGGCGACCTGCCGGGCAATGCGCGCATCTGAGATCTCGCAGCGTCTCATACCGTCTGTGGTCGCACGAATGAGCTGACAGAACGTGCTGAATTGGCTCGGCTTGGTAATGGGGTTCCCCGTCTCGTCAAAGATCAGTGAAGCCACGCCATAGGATTCCGCGAACGTATCCTGCAACTGCTGTAGCAGCTTCACGTCTATCACGTCCGTCAGCTTCAACTCATCAGACACACCAGCCGGCGCGGATACTTCGAGCCGATTCTGCTGCTGCTCGTTCCCTCCCACCACCGCTCCTCCTCCCGTCCCCGCTTTACGAATCACGATTACCGATCTCCGAGCTCATTCTTCACGCTTTTTTGTCGTTCCCCTTTGCTGAAATCGTGGCGCAGCGTATCGATCTCGTCCGGCGCCTTGTATTTCTTCGGCTCGCCCAGCCGCTCACTGAGCTCGTTGACCTCTTGCTTGAGTTCCACCATACGGTGCTCGCGCCCTACAAAGAGTTGATTGAGCCGCTCGATCTCTTGCAGACGCGCCTTTAAGGCCGCATCCGCCTGCTTTCGCTCGGTGATGTCGGCGAAGAAACCTACGTTGCACTCTCTGCCATCAACCTCAATTGGGGTTGTATTGACATCCACATAAATGACGGTTCCGTCTTTTCGTAAGCAAGGTATAGAAGAGGTAAGCGATTTTTCTCTTCGCGACTGTGCCTCGAACTCGGAAACAACCCATTCCAAATCTTCTTTTGGGTGAATGTCACTCACCCCCATGCGCTTCAATTCCTCTTCGGTATACCCTAACATCGTACATATCGTAGGATTCGCATACCTGAATTTCTTCGTCTCCGTATCCGCAACCAGTATCCCCTCGGCAGCTCCGTCAAATAGCGTTCTATATCTCACCTCGCTCTCCTGCAGCGCATCCGCCATTCGTTTGCGCTCGATGATTCTTCCCAATCGCTCGGCAAGAGCGTCGAGCAGACTTATCTCTTCCTTGAGAAAAGGCCCTTCATCGATTTGGGGTTTCTCTTCTAGGTAGCAGACGTCCAGCGTTCCAATTCGCTCACCACGCAGCGTGATAGAACTGCTTTGTTTCCAGGTGGTCTCCTGGAAGTTCTCGGTCTTGAATTCCTGATCATCAAGGGTAATTCTGGCGCAGGTGATTCCCGGATACCGCCAGGCAGGAGAGATGAGATCAACGCTACTCTGAAGGATTTCATCCACCGAAATGCCAGGCTGTTCCACCAGTTTGGAAAGGCCGTAGAGGCAATTCAGTTCCTTGACACGCTCTTGCAGTGCTTCCTCCGCCTTCTTCCGTACTTCCTCCATCTCCATGCTGTGGAGAGCTAAGGCTATGTCACCAGCCACCTCTATCAAGAGCCCCTTCTCCTCCTCGACGAGAACGACAGCGGGTGCAAGCAATACGGCAAGCAGCCCGAACAACTTGCCCGCGTGTTCAACGCTGACGATTGCGGCTTCGTTGCCCCCGTGTTTATTGTTTAGTAAGCACCCTTCGCACTCTCGGGATCTATCTACGATCACAAACTTCTCTTTCTGGGCAAGGGCGTTTCTGATGCAGGGAGGATGGTCACCACCCACCACATCGTTGCGGAAACGAGAGAGAGCTTCCCCGAAACCAGAACCTTTAACGGCGGCAAAGTTTTTCCCGTCGCTGAGGAATCCGAGCCACGCGCCATCGTAGCCCCGTGCATCGAGCAACATATCGCAGGCTTTCTGGAGCAGACTGTCTCTGTCCTTCTCCACTATAATCAACTGATTAACCGCTCGGATAGCATTGAGGACGCTGTTTATGTGTTCGATGTACTCATGGGCCTTCTCCAGATCGAGCATCTTCTGCTCCAGCTTCTTCACCAAACGCTCGCTGTAGAGCTTGTATACCGCTCCCTCTTCTTTCACCGTTGGTTCTTTGGGCTTTATCTTATCTCCCTTCACATCGACAAGCACGCCGTGTACGATCTCTATAAACTTATCAGGCTCCATAGGCTTGCGAATGAACAAGTCAGCCCCCAATTGTAAGGCGAAATCTTCATCCTTCTTGTTGGTATAGGTGGCCGTGTAGAAGACAAACGGGATCCCCTTCAGGTCCTCTTCTTTCTTCACCTCACGGCAAAGCTGAAAGCCGTCCATTACTGGCATGAGGATATCGGAGATGATCAGGTCAAAGCCTTGGGCGTGGAGTTTTTTCAGGGCTTCCGCACCATTAGCAGCCGCTACGACCTCGTAACCGCCCCCCTTCAGCAACATCTCTAAGAGGTACAGATTCTCGCTCTTATCGTCCACTATTAGGATTCTCATTGTCCGCTCATCCGTCCCTTACCGATTGGTGAACCTTCCCCGTCTTCAGAAGTATTGCTCAATCTCCGCCATGAACGTCTCCGGCTTGATAGGTTTCTCGATATAGCCGGTGCAGCCCGCTGCCAGTGCCTTCTCTCGGTCTCCGACCATGGCATATGAGGTCAGGGCAACAACGGGAATTTCGCCATCTATTTCCGACTGCCTTATCCGCCTTGTGGCCTCCAGGCCGTCTATGCCCGGGAGCTGGATGTCCATGATTACCAGGTCTGGCTTCTCCTTTACTGCGCGTTCTACACCTTCCTCGCCGCTCCATGCCTCGAGCACCTCATACCCCGCTCTGCTCAAAATAAAGCGGATGAGGTACCTATTGGCCTCATTATCCTCCACTACCAAGATCTTTTTCATCTGCTTGCTACCTTCTCATAGTTCAAAGGCACGGAGAACCTAAACTTACTCCCCTGCCCCCACTCGCTCTTAGCCGTGAGCTCACCGCCAAGGAGGTCAGCTATCTTTCTCGAGAGATAAAGACCGAGACCCGTGCCTTCGCGTATTTGCACGCCCTCGACGTGTATCCGGCTAAATGCCTTAAACAGTTGGTCCATATCCTCCTCTTTTATCCCGATGCCCGTGTCCTCGACAGATACCTCGACCATCCGGTCTTCTTTCACCACCTTGAGCGCTATCATCCCGTTATCGGTGAACTTTACCGCATTACTCACGAGATTCGTGATGATCTGTTTTGTCCTTCGCTCATCGCTCTTGATTATTAGCGTATCGGGCATTGTGAGCGTCATCCCGAGGCCTTTATCTTCCAGAGCAAGGGCAAAAGAGTCTTTTACCCCCTGCACGAGGGTTGTGAGATCGAATTCCTCTATAAGGAGTTCCACGCTGCCTGCTTCGATCTTGCTCACGTCAATGACGTCATTTATCAGCGCCAAGAGTTGGTTAGCGTTGTTTTTCACCATCGTAAGCTGCTTCCGTTGCTCCTCTGTTAGCTCGCCAGCCATACCCATCAAGATTATGCCCGTGAAGCCGATGATGGAATTGAGTGGCGTCCTCAGTTCATGGCTCATGCTGGCAATGAACATGGATTTGAGACGGTCGAGCTCTTTGAGCTTGAGGTTGGCCTCAGTTAAGTCTCTTGTTCGCTCTGCAACTCTCTGTTCCATCTCCGCGTACGCTTTTTTAAGCGCCATCTCAGCCTGCTTAAGTTCGGTGATGTCTTGCAACGTTTCTATGGCCCCAACGATATCCCCGTCGGGCCCACTTAATGGTGCTGCGGTGAAACGCAGCCATTTGCCCTGCCCGCCAATGGTGGGGAAGAATTTGAGAGCTTCGTACGCACCAGTAATTAACGGCGATTTTCTACTGTTATCTCCATACAGTTCTTCAATTTCCCGTTCTGGCCGCGCATCAACGATAAAGTCGGCCATAACCGGTCTTTTCTCAGGATAAAAGGGAGTCCATTGCTTATCCGTTCCCGTTACTTCCTCCCGGTTTATAGTCGTGAGCGCTTCAAGAGCGGTGTTCCAGTGGGTGATTTTGTGCGCGCTGTCTATTACAAATGCCGGCGTGGGCGAACTATCGACGATTCGTGCCGTCTTTTCCATCGACTCCCGCAGCCTTCGCTCTTCTTCCGCTTTCGCACTAACAGACCCGACAACATATGCAACGGCCACAAAAATAGCCGCTCTTGCACCTTCATTTAGGGTAAGGGGAAGAGAAGAAAAGAGCGTTACCAGAATGTGAACCGCAGCGAGCCCAAGAGCAACGTAAACCGCCCGCTTATGAAACCATACGCCCGCCAAAAGGATAGGGATATAAAAGAAGTGCGTATAAATGATTGAGGTGTGGACGACAAACTCGGCATAGAAGGCCAGAGCAGTACAGGCCACGAGCGTTAAGAGCAGTACAAGCTCTTTATTCCCAGGTCCCTGGTGAAACTTATAGCTTCGCATGCGACCCCCTTCAAGCCACCCTATTTGGGGACATGAACCGCACTATTTATTTATAGGGTACTTTTTTGCTGTTTATAAACCTTTTGGATGCTGTTTCAACCCACCCGTGATAAACGTTGCAGTACCGCTCTTCATTATCTGGCGCTTAAACCGCTCATGCGATGCTTCAGAGGCGTACCGTACCAGAAGGGGGTTGAGCAGCGTTTCCCGCCCCGCGAGGTCAAGCGCATCCACGTACGTGTGCTCTTCCCCAAAAAGTTAATGACGGAATAGTGCCCCTATGCCGGTATATGCCCTACTTACTGAGTAACCTGAAACGTTCACACGGCATGATCTATTGCCGGCAACAGCGGCTTAGAAAGACCGCTACCCGCCCTACAAACCTGGAACTAATCCATGACGATGTGACTGCAGAGGGTGTGGAGGGCGACGTTTGAGATGAGGCGAGCCTCCTGACCCTATAGCGGTAAAGGTGAAAGTGCGCTTTACCATGCATGAAGCTTAATAGTAGTACCAGATGCTCCGGTAATCCTCCGGATCCTCGCCGCGAGCCTTTAACTTATCGAGATAGCTCCGAATCGTTACGTCCGTGTACAGATACGGGCTAACAGTCTCAATGTTCTTCTCCCAGGGATGGAAGAGATACATGCGTCGCCCGTCGGGCTGTATCGCGATGAGCTCGTGGTCCTGCCAGGCGCGGAGATGGTTCTTGCCGAGGAACGGCACGTTAAAGACCGGCTCGTCACTGCGGAAGATGCCGGGCAGCAATCGAGCCTCCTCCTTTCGCTCCTGCAAAATACGCGCGACAGGAACGGCATAATCCTCTATCTCGCCCTTACCTTTCATATTGAAGAGATAATAGGGATCAACGCCGATCTGCTTCATCGCGATCCGCAACGCCGCGGTCTCGAATCGACGGCTGTTCGCAAAGGTGAAGACCTGCTGGTTGTAGACGTGCATGCCGATCATCTTGATGCGTTTTATCGCTTCCGCGGTTTCAGGTGTGACTTCATACGGATGCTCGAAATGCGTAACCATGCAGAGTGTCTGCTTGCCCAGCTCATAATAGCTCTCAAAGATCTCACAGAGCTCCTCGGTGATCCGCTGGGGCACGGTGATCGGGATACGCGTGGCGATCCGAATACTGTGCATATGAGGTATCTCTGAGAGCCGGCTCACGATGTACTCGACTAACGTGTCGTTCATCGCCAGTGGATCGCCACCGGTTAAGAGCACATCCATCATACTCTCGTGCTCCGCGAACCACTCGATCGCCCTGTCGATGCGCTCCCTGGGCGCCAGCGCCGCGGGCATCAACGGCGACGTGATCTCCCAGTTCCGCTGGCAGTAGACACAGATCTGCGGGCACGAATCGTACGGTTTGATGATCGCCACTGTGGGGTAACGACGTGTGACGAGCTCTATTGGTGAGGTGTCATGCTCGCGCATGAAGTCGAATGCGAGCGCGCGATCCTCTTTATGCGCAATCATATTCTCCACGTAGCTCAAAGGCGGGAAGACCTGCCGGCGGACGGCGTAATCGTAATCGCTCGGCTCGGGATCCATGAGGTGCACATAGTGCGGCGTAACGCCAAAGGGGACATCATTTTCAATAGCGAGCGCTATTGCCCGCTCCTGCACCGGGATGAGCGTAATGATCTTCTTTAGTATCTCAAAACCGTCAGAATTCTTGAATACATGACTGAACTGCCAGTGCCAGTCGTTCCAGTCGTCCTCAGTGGCGTCGAGCACCTCCAAGATCCGCCTCCTGTTCTCATTACGACGCGCAACAATCTCAGGCTCGAGGCCGCTGTGATACCGTACCAGATAGCTCCGCATTCGCTCGCCCATATGATCGAGGTAGTCAGAGCGCAGTAATGCCGCTTCGCGACCACGATGCCGGTTAAAATCCGGGAGCTCGACCCCTGCCATCAAGCATGAGGGGTACACATCAGCTTTTCCCTTGACCGCCTTGAAGAAGTGCATGAACTCGTCAACAAAGTCGTCAGCTACGTCCGCGTCACCGGTGACGGCAGCGGTCCAGACGAATTCCAGTGCAGACGTTTCTGATAGCCGCTCGTTGCGGGGCGATATGATATTCTTGAGGCAGCGGAGCGCGTCTTCCAAGATGATATATTCCCATGCGTCAAGGGTATCAACATCACGCCTATACGTCCACTCCAGTGCGTCAAGATAGCCGATCAGCTTCTCACGTGCGCTCTCAACCGACTCACTCTCCTTCAGAAGCGCATAAAGCTCGGGTGCGGCGTCCCAGCAATCGTCCCATCGAGATGTCACGGTGCCCAGCTCCACTAACAGGTAGATCCCAGGGCATGTTAAGGTTTGGACGTTTGCGCGTGGTCATTCAACCTCGGCAGCACACACGCTCAACGCACTCGCCTGCACCGCGGTCTGCGCCATCACGCTTGCAATCATGACTGCTTCAAAGATCTCCTGGTGCGAAGCACCCGCCTTCTGCGCTTCCCGCAAATGCACCTTCGTGCATGCCTCGCCGCGCACCGAGACGGCACAGGCAAACGCGATCAGCTCAGCCGTCTTCCGGTCTAGCGCCTTGGGTTCTCCGAGCAGGAAGTACGCGGTCAATACGGAAGGGATGAGAATATCCGGCCGCTCAGCCATGCCCCTGAGTATCGAGGGCACGAACCCTAACTGCTGCTCGACGACCGCAAAAATCTCCGCCACCGTCTGGTCAGGATCTTTCAACAGCGCTTCTATCTTCTCTTCTAACGTCGCCATCTGCACTCACAAAAATTCTTGCGCGGCATCCAAGAAAAACACAACGGTACATTCATCCTGGAGCCGTGAAGGAGCAAACAGGCTGCGCTGACGCTCACTGCTCGTGATCATGGTCACGTGTGTGGACTACGTGCGTGCTTCCTTCTTCAGTTCGCCAGGCGGATAAGTGAGCCCGATCCTATCTGAAGATACCTGATTTCTTCTGATAGAGGCCCATTAATTCCGCGGTATCCACGATATGACCGTCCATCGCCGCTTCCAGCGTCTCCCTGTCTGCGCCCTCGCCGAGTGCCAGCTCAGTGTCCAGCGCGTAGAGTTTGAAGACGTACCGGTGCGTCCCCGAGGGTGGACAGGGTCCGCCGTACGCTCGCTTGCCGAAATTGTTCATCCCTTGCATCCCCGGAGCGCTGTCTTCCTCGATGCGGTTGTCGACGGGGATATTGTAAACGAGCCAGTGGACGAATGTTCCGAACGGTGCGTCTGGATCCTCGAGGATCAACGCCATGGTCTTCGTGCCTGCAGGGACGTCTGCGATCAGGAGCGGCGGATTGATATTAGCACCATAGCACGAGTATTTCCTGGGTATCGATCGCTCGCTCTCAAATGCGGGACTGCTCAGTTTCATACGCTTGCCCTCCTCCTCTCTTTCGGTACGTACCATAAGGCATCTGAGATACTAAGATATACGGGCTGGGCGCTCCTTCACTTCACGGCGCGTCTTCCGCAGCTACGCTTCTGTATTCTCCATCTGCTATCCTTTTCCGCACCTGTGCCGAGCGCAGTCACGTAAGTTCTCCGTAAAGGCGGAGCGCTATGAATAGTGAACGGATTGCGTTATTGTGCGCTTTGAGCACCGATGCTGCCATTCTACCAGCTTATGTTTGTCGCCAGCCAGAAAAACTGCGGCAGACCTGAAAATATCGATATTGGTGGCATCCAAGAAGCGGGCGTAACCGAAAAGCTTATATAACGACTCCTTCTTTGGGTTACAGATATAGCAGCGGTAAAAGATCTGTGAGAAGATATAAGCGGGGACAAAAGCGATGGAAGAACGCGATAGAAAAGAGAACGTGCCGGAGGAACCAACGGGGCTCACGGAAGTGAAGGAGTTCTGCCAGTCGTTAAAGCGCCTCGTGGCCGAAATAGGGGATAGTAGATGGAATGGAGCCACACCTGAGGTGCGTGAGGTGCTCGGGAGTTACTCGGCCAAGCTGGATAAGTTAGTAGATACGATTGCAGACGGAAACGGAGGTGGTAACGGCGGCCGCCGCGCGGGCTTGCGGATATGCATGGGTAACCCGAGCGTGCGCGTGGATGATTATGACGGCCCTGTCTGCCTCTTGAAATCGATATGGGCAGAGGGTGAACACTTCACCATCAATCTACGATTCGATCTGCAATCGTTCAGTGACGTGCAACACTTCATCGATTATTTCTCCGCACTCACCGCACAAGTGGACGAGCTGAATATGCCGTTCGTGCGGGACAGATATCAAACGAATCTGGAGGTCGAATTCTCGCAGCCGAAGATTATTGAGAATGGTAAGGGCGATCGAAACGGTTAACCGGTGTGCGCGCGCATTCGTTTTCTTTCTTTTTCTTTCTCTTCCGCTTGCTCATTGAATATTTGGTCATCTTAACGTTCGTCGTTTCAGCATGCCCGAATTGACGAAGCTCTTTCAGATCGAACATCCACATGAATGCCGCATCCGGGAGCGGCTGAATCGGTTCGTGGTGCTCATCGAGGTAGGGGAGCAGGAATATCGCGCGCACATCACGAACACCGGTCGGCTCTCTGAATTTATGATTGCCGGTCAGCGAGCGTTCTGTTTCAGGACCTATCATCAGGGTACGACGGAGTTCCGGCTCTTTGCAATCGAAGAGCATGGGCTTGGCGCGCTCATCGATACGTGGCTGCAGATGACCGCGTTTGAAGTAGCTCTGGACCATGGGCGCATTCCGTGGCTCTCGAACTGCAGAATGGTCAAACGAAACGCGCAGCTGGGTGCCTCACGCATTGACTACCTTTTGGCTTGCGGTGGTGAGGCGCTGTATCTCGAGGTGAAGAGCGCGGTCTTACGCGCGGGCACGTATGCCCTGTATCCCGATTGCCCCTCAGAACGAGGGCGGAGGCACATCCAAGAGCTCATGCGAATAGCTCGAGCAGGCGTGCAGGCGAAATTGGTGTTCATGGCCGCACTTCCGAACGTCACCGCGTTCAAGCCGAACCGGGCAGCGGACCTTGAGCTGTCCGAAGCGTTGAAGGTGGCGCGGCTCAGTGGCGTTGATCTGAAAGCCCTGGGATTGTTCTATCATCCCGATGACGCATGGGTGTATCTCTATGATCCTGAGCTTCCAGTGAGTCTTGGTACGTAAGTGAGCGGTCGAAATTCATAAGGCGCCGGTGAGAATGGTATAGTATGAACAAAAAAGTGGTTGCCTTCATACCGCAGTGCACACCACTTGCAGAATTACACGTGGAAGTCGAAGGGTTGCACACAGGAGATCGAGCATTGATTCTCGAAGAACTCGAGGGCTACACCATCATCGCCGAGGATGCGAAGACCCTGAAGGCCTGCAAATCCGCGAAGTTCGAGCTGCTCAAAGAGGAACTCGATGTGCTGCTGAAGAAAGGCTGGCGATGGAGCGACTAACAACGGCTGTTCTGCCTGCATAGTACGCCTGTTACAGCAGCCTATAAGCCACGGCCAACCGCGAGGTCGGACCTGTGGAGGGCGCTCGGTAAGGTGCTCTTCACCGTGAGATTTCCGGTCTTTTTATATACAATGGGACTCGTATAGGCTTTTCAGTGAGTGGTCACCGTAACCACGCACTGTGCCGAGCAACGGACGGAGGTGATGCCCATGCGGCTGAAGGATGTACTGGACGAAGTGATCACAAAGGACGTCTATAAGAAAATCCCGATCAAGAGCGAACTGGTTTATACATCCTCTGAGATTCCTGATGAGGACGTCGAACGGATGCGAACAGACAGGATCTTCAAGGAGCAATATTTGCGGAAATTGCGCAGACGATTCCGCGAGCTGGGCTATAGAGATCTGAAAATCCTTGATATAAATCCAGAGAAACATTATTTAATCATTCAATATACCGGCTATTACACCGGCTGTCGCAAGTATCCGGAAGTGCACTTGAAGACGCTTTTGATTTTGCATGACGCGATGGGGCGGGATATCCACGATCCTGTAGTGTATAACGAGATCGTGGAGACGGTGCGGCAGGACCTGGGTGAACGAGAAAAGAAAGCAAAGGAGCAGCGATTGGATCGGTTCGCGAGGCTTTTTAAATGGGCGATCGATGCGAAATATGTGCGCGCGTAATTAATTAAGGTACGGCCCTGTTGATGTGAGAAAATCAGGCAGGAGATATCGTGTGACTGAGTGGATGAAATTGCGAAAGTTATCGTGAAGACTTCGCTGTCGTCGTACTGGCAAATTTTTAATAAT
>CAZFWT010000018.1:0-26388 GCA_964522635.1 uncultured Halobacteria archaeon
AAAGCGCACGGGCGATAATGGATACGATTCTACGTCTGGAGCTGGCTTCAATGCCGTCTCATATCTCCTATTTGAGTAGAGAGCTCACCAAAGCTGAACTCGCTCTCCGGCTGAATCGCACGTACGAGCAGGATGAGGTGCTCTTTTGATACCTGTGCACTGCGGTGGTAGCTGGGGTGCCTGCTCATGTCCTGAATTCCTTATTCCATCCGAAGGGTCCGCTCACTGAGATAGAACGTACGTTCACCGAAGCAAAAAGCGGTGGCGAAAAACGAAAGGCAAGAGGGGGGAGACAGGATAGCTAAGCTAAGCGCTCTCCAGTGCTTTCTTTGCTGCGTCTACCGTCACGTCCTCCAGTTGTGCGACCGACGGGTCGAAGCTGCGCTCCATGTTCCGCTTGTAATGCTTCGGATATTTGTTTAGCTCACTGTAGACAGAGCTCGTGCGCGAGTACCTTTTGCAGCTCGTTGTAGATGTCCATTCCTTGCAATCGCCATGTTGCGACGAGGGAAGCGATGTAGGGTAATACTCCGCACCTTTCTCAGACCTGAAGGTACCGATGATCTTCCGCATTAGTACATGCTCGCGGATAACCTGCTCGCTGAGAATGTTGGTTGGCTCCATCCCGGGATAGAGGAGGCAGGTATACCTGTCCCCCAAGCCGTTTCTGAGGTACGTTATCGGCTTCTCCAGTTCTCTGAACTGGCTGAAGTGCTCCACTAACTCTGCCATTTCTCTATCCCACACTTCCTTCTGCCGGTTCCGATCTTCCGTTGACGCAGGAGGGTCTTTCCCGAAAAACTTTTTAAAACTGGTTCTTCTCCACGTTTAGGAATGATCAGTGTTGATAAAAATCCAGCGAGATACGTTATTTGACGAAAATACGCCTCTGATTGAGCTCTTTCCCCGGTCCAGAAGAGGGTTGATTTACGCAATTTTAGCACTATCCCTCTATCTATGGGTTTAGTACGAGATAACGTGACCCAAGACGTACGCGCACCACACGCGATTATCCTATCTATTCTATCGGAGGCGATGTTCTCAACCAGAAGTAAGTGGCAGATTCTCACAAAATCAACGCTCCTGAGTTGGGATGAAACAGGCGCTGATCATGGATTTTACGACGATAAGACCCCAAATGTACGTTTCTTTACGTATCAATCCTCTCTATCCCAAATGGAGAAGTGCCTTTTAACTTAAAGGCCCACAGAGGATCATGGGCCGAAGGAGAATTTACACCGTTGTGAAGCACGTATCGCCGGATGAGTTAAGCGGATGGACAAGAAGGAAGGAGAAAATACGGTTACTGAAAAGACTCTATTTCATCAAGCATCTCTATGGGGGGTTAGCCAAAGCCAAACAGGTTGTTAGGCTATAACGTGCACTTTCCTCCCTCCTTCTCGGGTCGGGGATGTTGCTTTCTACCCCTCAGTCTTTCCAAACTGCTCTGCTGCAATTTCCGCAGCATCAACCATAACATCCCTATGCAACGAAACACAAGGGTCAAAGCTCTTCTCCATTCTAATTAATTCCTTTGCGGTCATCCCTTTTCTTATAGCATTACATAACCCGTCTATCCTATCTGCAACGATATCCTCGGAAATTAGTTGCGCACCTATCAACTTCTCCGTATAGATATCGAAAAGCAATTTTACCGCCATTGACTTCCTTCCAGGATAGAATCTCGCTTTCGTTGGCTTCTCTTTTTTACCACTTATTACTTTTATTCCGTATCTCTCTGCAATCGCCGATGTAATTCCCACTGACCCCACTTGATAATTTGAGATAGTTGCGATAGCAGGGCTCAAAGAGGGTTCAAGCGGGTAACTGATACCCAACATATTATTTGCAACGACTTTAGCCTGCACTAAAGCGGTAGAAGCATATTGACTCAGTTTTGGGCGAAGAGTAATGGCGTCTATAACCTCTACACAGTCTCCAAGTGCATATACATTGTTTATGTATTTCCCGTTTTTCTTGACATGTGAAAACTGGTCTGTCACTATTCCACCGGTCTCGCCTATTTCTATACCCGCTTTTTTTGCCAATTCAGAATTTGGAAGCATCCCCCGAGATATCGCAACTATATCCGCAGGAATTTCCGCACCATCTACCACAGCCGACCTCACCTTCGCACCATCGCTTTTTATAGACTCCACGTTTCTTCCAAAGATGAACTTGATTCCCTCTTTCTCCAGCTTTTCGCGTACTAATGTACCCATGTCAGGATCCAACATGCTAGATAGCGGTGTTAGATGTCCTACTACAATTGTTGTCTGCAATCCTTTTTTCAAAAATGCGAGAGCTACTTGCAGTCCAATTAGACCACCTCCGATAACCACTGTGTTCTTCGCCTTCGATGCATTCATTGCAGCTTCTATTTTCTCACCGTCTTCTACGGTGCTCATTGTATAAACACCTTCCATAGTTGTTCCTTCTATTGTGGGAACACGTGGCTTTCTCCCTGTTGCTATCACTAAATATTCGTATTTCAGTTCCTCTCCTGTGCTAAGGCTCACCGTGCTATTTTCTAAATCAATGCTCGTAGCTTCAGTTTCTGTTCGGTAGTCAATGCCATGGTCAATGAAAGTCTTTGGTGGGTCTATCTCGGCAACTTCCTTCATACTAAAAACCCCTTGCAATGCAAAAGGCACTGCACAAATAGATGATGAACCCCCCTTTTCCTTCTTCACAAGCGTGATATCAAACTGCTTGAGAACTTTTGCCCCTTTTTTAAATATGGCTTCCAGCGTATATGTCCCGGCATCACCACCACCAATTATCACAACTTTTTTCGCCATTTTTTCTACCTCTACAACTTGTCTTCTACATCTTTTTAAACGGAGTAATGGCGGGTTAATAGACCGCGGTGATTCCCATAGCTGCCTCTGCAGCATCTATCGTTACGTCGATCAGCAACGCGAGCGAGGGATCATAGCACCGTTCCATGTTTCTCAGCTCCTCCGCAGTTATTCCTGCATAGATCGCTACCGCCAGCTCGTTTACCCGTTCCGCAACGGTGGCTTCGCCCACCATCTGCGCTCCTATGATCTTCTTGGTGTACGCATCGAAGATCAGTTTCAGGGTAAGTGGTTTCGCACCGGGGAAGTATCGTGCTTTGGTGAGTTTCGTTGCTTTACCGCTTACCGTTTTTATCCCTGCCCTTTCTGCCGTCTCTGTGGTCACACCCACAGAGCCCATGATAATACCACCCACATCCGCTGCTATCGGGCTGAGACAATATTCACACGAGGAATATAAACTCGGTTGCCCCATAATGTCGCTGATCATATTGTCCACAACGACCTTCGACTGAACGACCGCAGTAGATGCGAGTTGATTCAGTTTCGGGCGGTGTGTGATGCCATCGACTACTTCCACACAGTCACCAACGGCATAAACGTTGCTCATACTCCTTCTCCCTCTCTTCACCCGCATCGCTCTATCCGTAACTACCCCGCCCGTTTCTCCTATCTCGATTCCCGCGTCCTTTGCGAGATCTACCTCGGGGATCATCCATTTACCTATTATAACAATATCTGCGGGGATCTCTTCTCTCTCCTCCTTCTCTCCTATCACCACTGATCTCGCCCATCCATCCTTCCCTTTTATTTCGGTGATCTCTCGTCTATCAAGGATAAATCGGATGCCAGTCTGCTCCATCCGTTCTTTGACGAGATCGCCCATGTCAGGGTCGAGACTGGAGGGTAGCAAGGAAGGAGGACCGCCGAGAACCGTGGTCTTTATCCCGCGCGCTGCGAACGCAGCTGCGGATTGTAGCCCTATAATCCCGCGACCGCGAATAAACGCGTTTTTCACCTCTCTGGACGCGAGTGCCGCTTCTATCTTCTTCGCATCGTCCTCATTATTAAACGTGTAAACACCGTCAAGTTCTGTCTCTCTCACCGATTGTTTCCTTCCTGTCGATATAACGAGGAGATCGTAGTTTAGCTCCTCGCCGGACTTAAGCGTTACGCTGTTCTCAGCTAAATTGAATCTTGTTGCCTCGGTCTCGGTCCGGAAATCAACGCCCTGGTCAAGGAAGAACTGTGGCTTGTTTATCTCTGTCTTGTCTATCTCATACCACCCGCGTAACGCAAACGGCAATCCGCAAACAGAGACCCACCCACTCTTCTCTCGCTTTATCAGGGTTATATGCAACCCTTCTTCCACGTTATCTCTCTTAGCAATTAGGTTCCTCAAGACATATACCCCGCCAATGCCTCCACCAACGATCACAACTTCTTTCGGCATCTTCTCTTCCCTCCACCTTTTTTGAGTATTAAACGAGGGTACACGCTCATCGTATAAATTGTTTCCGCTTTTGGTTGCGCGCGGGTTGACCCTCACGCACGTGAACGACGAACAGGAGAACCTTATGTATGTAATCAGCGCCTTTTATCCCTACGATGCTCGCGTGAACGATATCTCGAAAGCTCGTATCGTGCCGTAACGGGGCAGTAGGCAAAAATGACTGCAGCGAGAAGCGGGAAAGGGCATGGACGCGCCAGTGGCGCGGGAACGATCATCAATGCCATTGCGACCCTCAAAGGCGCTGCCTTCGGGATCGATCTCTGGACCGAGGCAGAGGTGGAACTGGGCGCAGACCTGAAGGTCGTACAGGGAGAGATCGTGCACGACCTCGGCACGGAGATGCCGGGGGATACCCGGTTAATTGAGCGGTGTGTGGAATTAGTGTTGCGGAAGTTCGATGTACCGCTCGGCGCGTATGTAAAGACGCGCAGTGAGATACCGATAGGGAGCGGTTTGAAGAGCAGCAGTGCGGCGGCAAATGCTACTGTGGCTGCGACTCTGAATGCGATTGGTGCCGAGGTGACCATAGGCGCTTTGGATGCGATTGGGATCGGGGTCGATGCCGCGCTCGATGTGGGCGTCTCCATAACGGGCGCGTTTGATGACGCCTGTGCCTCCGCGCTCGGCGGAATTGTCATCACAGACAACGAGAAGCGTGTGCTGCTGAAGCGAGTCGAGAGAGACGCCACAGTTCTCATCCTCGTGCCACGGGCGCGAGCGTTCACTGCAGATACCAATGTGTTGCGATCAAAGGTGATCGCGCCGTGGATCGGTCGTGCGCACGAATGGGCGCTGAAAGGCCGGTTCGATGAAGCGATGACCTTGAACGGATTCCTGTATTGTGCGGCGCTGGGTTTCGACCCGGAGCCGATGCTCAGAGCGCTGGAATGCGGCGTAACGGGCGTGAGCCTCTCTGGAACCGGGCCGTCGTTCGTCGCCGTGCTGAACGAGCATGAGGAGCTCGAGGAGCGAGTACGGGAAGCGTGGCAGAGCATGCAGCTCGAGGGGAAGATAGTGAAGCGGCGTATTCAGAACAAGCCGTCCTTTCGCTTGTGACTGCAGAGGCTTTTAAATGAAAAGTGATTATTAGAAAAGCGGCGATAAGACGGAAAGGGGGAGATACTGATGGTAGAGGCCTTTACCGGTGAGGGGAAAATTTGGCTGAACGGTACGTTCGTCGAGTGGAAGGACGCGAAGGTGCATGTGCTCGTCCACGGGTTGCACTACGGCTCGGGCGTCTTTGAAGGGATTCGGTGTTACGCAACGGAGAAGGGTGCGTTCATCTTCAGGCTGAAGGAGCACCTGGATCGGATGTATCGGTCTGCAGCTGCCTACCAGATGGAGATCCCGTACACCAGAGACGAAATGAGTGAAGCGATCAAGGGGACGATCCGGATCAACAAGCTTGACGCGTGCTATATCCGTCCGATCGCGTTCTTCGGCTATCATCATCTGGGACTGAATCCAACGGGCTGTCCGGTAGATTGCGCCGTCGCGGTTTGGCCTTGGGGTGCATACCTGGGGGAGGAGGCTTCTGAAGGCGGAATCCGCTGCACCATCTCGCTCTGGCGCCGAATAGACCCGACTACCTTGCCGGTCACTGTAAAGGCCGTGGGACACTATCTCAATTCGATCTTAGCCTCCCTGGACGCCAAGGCGCGGGGCTTTGGTGAGGCGATACTGCTCGATACAAGGGGTTACGTCGCCGAAGGCCCGGGTGAGAACATATTCATGGTGAAAGAAGGCGTCTTGTACACGCCGGAAGCGGAATCCTCGATCTTACCCGGGATCACGCGAGCCTCGGTCATCGAGCTCGCACGCGATATGGGCTATACGATCGTGGAGAAACGGATAACGAAAGAAGAGCTCTGTGCGGCAGACGAAGCCTTTTTCACCGGGACTGCCGCCGAGATGGCACCGATACGCGAGATCGACGGCGTGCTGATTGGTGGAGGAAAAAAAGGAGCGGTCACGAGCGTGCTCCAGAAGAAGTTCTTCGCGGTACTCGAGGCACGCGAGCCACAGTACATGAAATGGCTCGAGCCCGTTTCTCACTAACTAAGGCACCGTACGTAGTGACTTCGTCAGCGGCCCGTTGCTC
Organism: uncultured Halobacteria archaeon; assembly: GCA_964522635.1. Taxonomy (GTDB): domain Archaea; phylum Halobacteriota; class Syntropharchaeia; order Alkanophagales; family Methanospirareceae; genus JACGMN01. The sequence goes on from CAZFWT010000018.1 coordinate 6,416, forward strand.
GGCAGATGCAAGCTAGCTATATCGCTATGAACTCCTGCGGTTAGGAAGCAGCTGAATGACCGACGCGATGAGACCTGATTCCGAATATGGGTCAGAGAGTACGTGGCACCTGCGGGAGTCAGCAGACGTTCTTCAGGCGTTTCGGAGCTTGGATACGGGGCTCGATGCGGCCGAGGTGGAGCGACGCCAGGCGCAGTTTGGTACGAACGAGCTCACCGCGGAGGAGCCGCTTTCCGTTCCAAAGCTCTTTCTCGCACAGTTCAAAAACGCGCTTATCCTCATCCTGCTCGCGGCGACGGTGATCTCCGCGGCGATCGGGAACCTTGTGGACTCAGTGGTGATCGCGGCAGCCGTCCTGCTCTGCGTTATTCTGGGCTTTCTCTTCGAGTATCGCGCGGAGAAGGCGATCAAGCTCTTACAAGAGCTCGCCGCGCCCACCGCGGCGGTCATCCGGGCAGGTACCGAGGAGAAGATATGCACGTGTGACATCGTGCCAGGTGATATTCTGCTACTCCGGCCGGGCGACCGCGTGCCCGCGGATGCACGTCTCATCGAAAGCAAGAAGCTCACGGTAGACGAGTCGCCCCTGACCGGTGAATCAGTCCCCGTGAAGAAAGACACAGCGGCACTGACGGAGGAGGACGTGAACCTTGCGGAGCGGAGCAATATGGTCTATTCGGGCACCACCGTCTTGGAAGGCCGAGGAAGGGGTGTGGTTACCGCAACCGGCATGCAAACGGAGTTCGGGAAGATTGCCGGGATGCTCGCTTCCGAGCCTGAAGTGGAAACCCCACTTAAACGACGGATTAACGAGCTCGGACGGTGGTTGAGCACCGCGTACGTGATCATCTGCGCAGTTATTCTGGCGGTCGGAGTGCGGCGAGGCTACGAGTTCCTGGTAATGCTCATCTGGGGGATCAGCCTGGCGGTTGCGATCGTCCCCGAGACCTTGCCGCTCATCATCACCGGAACGCTCGCGGTGGGGGTGCAGCGGATGGCACGGAAGAAAGCGATCGTCCGTAAATTACCGGCTGTAGAGACGCTGGGCTGCATCACCACTATCTGCGCGGATAAAACCGGAACGCTGACAAAGAACGAGATGACCGTTCGCACCCTGTATGCCGACGGGCGGATGATCGAGGTTACCGGTGTGGGCTATGAGCCGAAGGGCGAATTCCTGGACCCGCAGACCGGCGAGCAGGTAGATCTCGCTACGGCTGCATCGCTGCGGATGGTCGTGCAGATCGCGGCGCTCTGCAATGATAGTGGCATTCGGACGGGAGATGTGGGTTATAAGATCAATGGCGATCCAACCGAAGGTGCATTAGTGGTCGCAGCCCAGAAGGCAGGCTTCAAAAAGCAGGAACTGGAGCAGCGCTATCCACGTGAAGGTGAAATCCCCTTTGAACGAGAGCGAAAGCGAATGACTACCATTCATCGGGACATAGAAACCGGAAAAATAGTGGCGTACGTTAAGGGCACCCCGGAAGCACTATTGCAGCTCTCGAACCGTGTCTACCGCGAGGTCAACGGCAAGGCAAGGCAAGAGCTACTCAGCACGGAAGAGCGAAACGAAGTATTAACGCTGAGCGATGAGCTCGCCTCACGTGCCTACCGGCTCATTGGCGTGGCATATCGCGAATTGACGGAAGATGAAATGGTGGAGCAGCTCACGCCCGAAGCGGTGGAGCAGGACCTCATCTTCGTTGGGCTCCTGGGCATGACTGACCCGCCTCGGGAGGAGGCGAAAGAAGCGATCGAGTACTGCAAACGAGCAGGGATCGTCCCTATCATGATTACCGGTGACCATAAACTCACCGCAGTCGCAATCGCAAAGGAGCTCGGGATCGTACCGGTGTCCGTAGAGGACGATCAGGTGCTGACCGGTGCGGAGCTGGAGCGGTTGAGTGACGCGGAGTTTGAGCGCGTCGCGAATACCGTCCGCGTCTACTCGCGCGTCTCGCCCGAGCACAAATTGAGGATCGTCGAGGTATTGAAGCGGAACGGAGCGGTGGTTGCGATGACGGGCGATGGGATCAACGACGCACCGGCGTTAAAACGGAGCGACGCAGGTATCGCCATGAACTCCGGAACCGACGTAGCGAAGGAGGCCGCGGATCTGGTGCTGATAGACAATAATTTTGCCACGATCGTGGCCGCGATCCACGAAGGCCGAGCCATTTACGATAACGTCAAGAAATATCTCACCTACATCCTCTCTTATGGCGTCGCGGAGGTCTGCCTCCTGGCGGGCGCGTTCTTCTACGGGCTACCTTTTCCGTTGATCGCGATCCAGATCCTCTGGGCTAATATCGTCATCGAAGACTTACCGGCGATGGGGCTGGGCGTCGACCCCCCAGATCCCGATATCATGGACCGGCCGCCGAGAGACCCGAACGAAAGGGTCTTCACCGGAAGCATGCTCAAGACGCTCGCACTTATGTCCGCAGTGATTGTCATCGGTTGCCTCGGTATCTTTCTCCACTATCTGCCCCGCTCTGCGCTCCCGAAGGCGCAAACGATGGTCTTCGTGACCTTTATCCTCTACGAGCTAATCAACGCCTTCAATTGCCGCTCTGCACGGCACTCGCTCTTCCGGGTCGGCGTATTCTCAAACAGATGGCTGATTCTTGGCGTGATCGGGTCACTCCTGCTCCTGCTCTTCGCGGTCCAGCTCCCCTTCATCGCGCGATTCTTCCACTCAGTCCCCCTATCGGGCCGTGAATGGGGACTGGCGCTCGGCACCAGTAGCTCGATCTTCCTCATCGTGGAACTCTGGAAAGCGGTGAAAGCGAGGAAGAAGAAAATAGGGGCTGAATAGAATAATCCATCTATCCGCAGTCATCGAATGCAATCCACGATCTTTTCACCTTCGATCACCGCATTCTGCTGGATGATGCTGTTATGGAGTACAGTATCAGCCAGCGTCGCCCCGGGAAGCACAACTGAGCTGTACAGCTTGCTCTTGAGCAGCGTTGCACGGCTGCCAATGACCGCGGGCCCGCGCACGAGCGAAGTATCAACCCGCGCATGCTCGCCGATCGCCACGTTGCCCTGGATATCGCAATCGTCAATCTCCGCGGTATCCGCGCACAGAAAGTCCCCCTTCTCCAGTATCCACCTGCTCGCCGCCAGATAGCCTTCGAGGTTGCCCACGTCGGCCCAGAAGCCCTCAACGACACACCCGTAAACCTCGCCGTGCGCGACGAGCCGCGGGAAGAGGTCCTTGGAGAAATCGAACGCACGGGCAGCAGGTACGAGCCCGAGTGCCTCTGGCTCCAGGATGTACAGGCCGGTGTTCGCGAGGTTAGAAAAGCACTCGCCCTGAGCGGGCTTCTCCTTGAACTGCTGGATCTTACCGGTCGCATCGAGCTTCGCAATCCCGAAGAGACACGGATCCTGCACGGGCAGCAGGGCGATGGTTACCAGCCCCCCGTGCTCATTGTGAAACCGGAGCAACTTTCGCAGGTCTATTTCCGTGATGTTATCGCCTTGAATGACCAGCATCCTCTCGCTAATTGCCGCGTTCTTCACCGAGCCCGCGGTTCCTAACGGCAAGGGCTCCTCGGGATATGCAATCTTCAAATAGGCTCTACGCCGGTTGAGGTACTCGATCGTCTGCTCGCGCAGGTAGTTCGTGGTGATGACGATATCTTTCAAGCCGTAGCCCACAAGGTAATCCAGGATATAATCGATCACCGGCCGATTCACGAGCGGGATCATCGCCTTCGGCACCGTAGCGGTGAGCGGTCTGAGCCGCGTCCCGAAGCCGCCCGCGAGGATGACTGCTCTGGTCATCGGTCTTTGGTACTTCTTACTAACCGTATGAAGAATAAGGTATTTCTGTAGATAAGTTTGATACGTTGTAAAAGGCACTCACTGCAGCATGCTGAAAAAAGAAGAGATCGAGCACATTGGATGGCTGGCGCGGATAGAGCTGAGTGAAGCGGAGAAGGGATTGTTTGAGCAGCAGTTGAGCTCGATCCTGGATTACTTCGCTGTTCTGGATGAGGTGGACACGACCGACGTTGAGCCGACATACCACGTCATTGGCATCAAGGATGTTGTGCGGAAGGACGAGCCAAAGGAGCATTTAAAGCAGTCAGAAGCGCTGCAGAACGCGGCAAAGACGGAAAAGGGATATTTCAAAAGTCCGCGTATCTTATGAGTAACCTGCCCCTTGAGCTTCGCGCAGCGCTGCGCAGCGCAGCGCACTGACGTGCCGTTAGTCCGTTCAATATGAGATCGTTGGATGGAGCTTCACGCGTGTGAAAAACGGCAAAAGGGGGGTCGGAATCACTACCGCGCGGTTCCTGACGGTGTCTCCGGCTCTTTTCTTTATTGCTTCCTGAATTCGGTGTATCCGCATTTACCACAGGAATACCGGTCTTCGTGCTCGGCCAGGAACACACCCGCGCCGCATCGCGGGCAAATCTTCCGCTTCCTGCGCGCCTTTACCGTCCCTTTTTCCTCGACCAGATCGTAAAACCCGTGTATTGTCGCCATCTTTCTTTTCTTCACTCCCTAGTTTTAGATTAGATTTATTCTGCCCCTGCTTTCGCCTCTCCGGCGCCCTCAAAGTTCCGTGTGAGGATATGCTTCCGCTCGATCTCGTTCAGCCGCTCTTCACTCTCGTATAGCTTCGCATAGCCCACCGTTTCCCGCTTACCATATTCCGTATGCATCCGATCGATGACGAGAAGGTGAGAACTGCACTTGAGCGCTTTGATCAAGGCACTCCGCGTTTCCGCTCTACTCGGCGACGCCCCCTCAGCCTCATGCTTCAGCTTAAAAAAAATCTCCTTCCTCTTCAGCAATTGATTGTCCTTCTTTTCCACTATATCGATCTCCATCTCGGTTTCTCACTCACCTCATCTTACCTTCAAGGCGTACCTACCCGCCTTCGTGATCTCTAATTTTTTCGCGATCGCCGAGCCTTCCGCATCGATGATCGCAAGATAACCAGTCCAATCCGCGCTCATTGCGTTTGAGCCGCAGATACAGACCGCCCGCCCCGTCTCTATGAGCCGGTGACAATCTCTACACGCCTTATCCATTATCGTTCCTCCTTCGTCTCTTACTTACTTCTTCGCCGCTTCCGCTCCTGCTTGTTCCGCCTTCTGCGCCGCTTCTTTCTCCTTCGCTGCCGCTTTCTGCCGCTCCTCTTCGATCCACTCCAGTTTCCCCAAACCAGGCTGCCGCATCGTTAATCCAATCTTACTCTCACTGGGATCGCGTTCGTTGAGCGAAATAGCAACGATTCGCGCGCGGAGTCGATCGCCCTCACCCAGCGTCCTGCCCGTCTCCTTCGTTACGAGCTTCGCATTCTTCTCGTCGTACGAGATGTACTCATCGGTTATCTGACTGATATGCAACAACCCGTCAAGCGGGCCAATCTCGACAAAGGCGCCGAATTCGACGATCTCCACCACGCCACCCTCCACGATCTCCTGCATCTTCGGTCTGAACACGAGCGCGTTAAACACGGTCTCATAATAGACGCCCGCGTCTCCAATCATTATCCGCCCTTCTTTGATATCCACGATGTCGAGGATCGCGATGAACATCCCGACCTTCTTATCCAGACGGCCTTCCAGCTTATCCCGGAGCATCTCCTTGACCACCACGTCCAGATCGTCTCCCAGCCGTTCTGGCGGCACCCGTACGACATCAATCGCGCGTATCTTTACGTACATTTTCCTAATCGCTTCTCTACTTCCGCCACCTGTATCCGTGTGGAAATAACCGCATCAGTATTCAAGGACATTGAATCGATCCCGCATTCCACCAGGAACTCGGCAAATTCGGGGAAATCGCTCGGCGCCTGACCGCAAATGCCGATCTTCCGCCTCGGCTCGTGCTCGTGCGCGACGCCGATAACATGCTTCACTAACCGCTTCACCGCTTCGTTCCGCTCATCAAAGAGGTGCGCAACGAGATCTGAATCGCGATCAAGACCCAGCGTGAGCTGCGTCAGGTCGTTCGAGCCGATGCTGAAGCCGTCGAACACTTCGGCGAATTCATCGGCCAACACCACATTCGAAGGGATCTCACACATCACGTACACTTCCAACCCTTCCTCGCCCTGCTTCAAGCCGTACTCCGCCATCGTCTCGATCACCTTACGCCCCTCCTCGGGCGTTCGACAGAAGGGGACCATTACCTTGATATTGGTCAGCCCCATCTCCTCTCGCACCTTCTTGATCGCCCGGCATTCCAGGCCAAACGCGGCTTTGAACTTCGTATCGTAGTAACGAGAAGCGCCGCGCCACCCGATCATGGGGTTGCTCTCCTTGGGCTCGTAGAGATAGCCACCGATGAGATTGGCGTACTCATTCGTCTTGAAGTCTGAAAGCCGGACGATTACGTCGTTCGGATAAAAGCCAGCCGCGATCTTCGAGATCCCCATGGCCAGATTATCGATAAAGAATTGCACCTTGTCGGGATATGATGCACTCCGCTCATCGATCGCCTTCACCACGTTCGCGATGCGCTCGTCCTCTTTGGCCTGCGCCTGTAACTGCTCGTAATCGAGCAGTGCGCGCGGGTGGATGCCGATATACGAATTGATAATGAACTCCTCGCGGGCTAGTCCGACTCCGTCATTGGGGATTTGCCCCTGGACGAACGCAGTGTCAGGGATGGCGGCATTCATCATGATCTGCGTGCACGGTCGTGGCAGGTTCTCAGAAGAGCGCGTATCCACGCGGTATTTGAGCTGCCCTTCGAAGATCCGCCCGGTGCCCTCCGAGCAATCGACCGTGACCGCCTTGACATCCTTTAAGAGCTGCGAGCCTTTCTCCGTGCCGATGACGCAGGGTATGCCCAGCTCACGGGAAATGATAGCAGCGTGACAGGTTCTCCCGCCACGATCTGTAACGATCGCACCCGCGACTTTCATGATCGGCTCCCAGTCCGGGTCGGTCATCTCCGTGACCAGCACCTGTCCGGGCTTGAATTCGCGGATATCGCTCGCGTCCATGATGAGAGTCACTTCGCCGGACCCGATCTTGTGCCCCACTGCTTCACCGGTGAGCAGCAGGTTACCGCGCTCCTCGAGCACGTAGGTCTCGATGGCTGCGAGATCCTTCTGTGAATGCACGGTCTCCGGTCGCGCCTGCACGATAAAGAGCTCGCCAGTACGCCCGTCCTTGGCCCATTCGATATCCACCGGCCACCCGTAGTGCTCCTCGATAATGACCGCCCAGCGGGCGAGCACAAGCACCTCATCGTCCGTCAACACGAACCGCTGCGCCTCCGCCTTCGTGATATACTTCTGCTCTGTCCCCACCTCGTTCTCCTTGTACACCAGCTTCTTTCGCTTCGTCCCCAATTTCCGCTCCACGATAGGATGGAAGCCTTGAGCCAGCGTGGGCTTGAAGACATAGAACTGATCGGGATTGACGGTACCCTGGACGACGTTCTCGCCCAGCCCGTAGGCGCCCGTAAGGTAAACCGCATTGCTGAAGCCCGATTCGGGATCGATAGAGAAGATAACACCGGCAGATGCCAGATCAGAGCGAACCATCTTCTGCACGCCGACGGATAGATAAACGCTGAGATGGTCGAAGCCTTTATCAACACGGTAGGAGATACTTCTGCCGGTAAAGAGCGAGGCAAAACAGTCCATCACCTTCTCCATGAGCGCCTCCTCGCCCCGAACGTTCAAGTAGGTCTCCTGTTGCCCGGCGAAACTCGCCGTTGGGAGATCCTCGGCCGTAGCACTGCTCCGTACCGCAACGTCCACATTCGTGCCGTAGCGCTGCTCCATCTCCCGATACGCCGCACGGATCTCCTCCTCGAGATCCTTGGGGCATGGTGCCGTCCTGATCATCTCACGCAGCTTACGACCACGTGTAGATAAATTCTCCATATCATGCGTATCCAGGTCCGCCAACGTGTCCTTGATCTTCTCTCGTAAGCCTGCCTGATCAATCACGTACCGGTAGGCCTCAGCAGTGATGGCAAAGCCGGAAGGAACATTCACACCCTTCGCTCGTAGATTTTGGATCATCTCGCCAAGAGATGCATTCTTACCGCCGACCAAGGCTACATCTCCTGACCCTACCTCTTCAAACCACTTTACGAATCTCATTATTCGCTCCCCATTTGGTGTGTGCACTCATATAAACGAGAGGATTCAGATAACCTTTTCTCTTCTTGTATATAAGAGGGGGCTGCACATATAAAATGCTGCCAACGCGACTGCCACGAGTGCGAGATAAACGAACCCGAACGAGAGGAGATAAGAGATAAAGAGCGTCAGAAAGAGGAGCCCCACGGGGAAGGTGATTCGCCGATCTCTGAGCTTTTGATACCGTATTCGACTCGTCATCAAATAGCAGAGCAGGGCCATCACGCCAATCAGCAGCGTCGCGCTCGTTGCAGGTGGAATCGGTAGTCCGGTCATCAGGAGCATAAACGAAGCCAGGAACGTGGCGCTGCCGGTAATGGGAAAGCCTAAGAACTCGTTACTTCGTTCTCGTTGTTCTGGAGCACTCGTTACGAGCAGGTTCGCATTGAATCGTGCCAGCCGGAGCATGCCGCAGATGATATACGCGCCGCCGACCGCGAGAGCGAGACCTCTATACGGCGCGGCCAGTCCACAATAGCCCGTGATGAAGACGTAGGCTAGAATCGCCGGTGCAATACCGAATGAGACCATATCGGCAAGCGAATCGAGGAATGCACCCAGCGGCGAACTTTCCATCGCTCTCGCTACTATACCGTCGAGACCGTCGATCACTGCCGCGAGTAAGATCAGGACGAGCGCAGTGGCCAGTGTCGTTCCAGTGCCCCTGATGCCGTCAAATACGAGGAGAATCGCACTGAATCCAAGCACTGCATTGAGAATCGAAAAGAGATCGGGCAATTTGATCACCCGAAACATACTCTGAACGTTCGTGGTGTCCGCAGTCTCGTTGTCCATAGCCTCCCCTCAGGTTCTCTCGCGCTTCTGAGCTTCTGTTCTCTTCTTCTCAGGGCTCAGGTAGAGGAAACGATCCAGGCTACGGATGAAGTCGCTCCAGACACCGTCCTTGCCCTTTCCTTCCTCATGGCGCTGGAGCTGCAAGAACTCCTGGAGCTGCGAATCGAGCAGGTCTGCGTAACATAACGCCTCAGCCTCTGCGAAGAGCGGTCGGACCGGAGAGCCCCACTCCCCATAGTTATGGTGGCTCAGAATGAGATGGAGCAACCGCAGTCGCAGTTCATCTGGGAAGCCTTTGTATCGCCGTATTCTGTCGTCCACCATCTGATAGCCGAGCACAATGTGGTTTACGAGCCCGCCCTCATCCGTGACATCGATTCGGAAGGTGTATTCATAGGTCGCGGTCTTCCCCAAGTCGTGCAGGATGGCCCCGGCAAGCAGCAGATCGCGGTCAAGCTCTGGATAAAGGCTGGTAATTGTCTCGCAGAGCGTCACCACAGAGAGCGTGTGCTCGAGCAGCCCGCCGATATAATTGTGATGATGGATCTTCGCGGCTGGCGCTTTCTTGAATGCTTGAGCACATGAGGAATCCGTGAGGAACGAAAGAACGACACTTTTTAAATACTCGTTCTCGACGCGCTCGGCCTTCGCCAGGAGCTCGGCGAACATCTGATCAATGTTCCTCGTGGTCCGGGGGAGATAGTCGGTGACATCATACGTTCTCGCACTCCGTTCGAGCCCGTTGGGCTCGAAAATGAGCTGCAGCCGCCCCTTAAAAGAGTCCACAACACCACGTACACGAACGATATCCCCGAGCTCAAAGGTCGCGGCCACCGCTTCTGCACGGTCCCAGCAGCGCGCCCATATACTGCCGGTGCTATCGCCGAGTTTCACCTGGAGATAGTGTCCTGGTTTCGCAACGAATTCCCGCAACTCCTTCTCCATGACGAGGAACGTGGCATCGACAATACTGCCGGTCTTTAAATCCTTTACCTTCTCCGATTCACTCATCTTCGTTCCTTCCTCTTCAGTGCACGCAGCGCGCTCTGCATCTATGAACGGGCAACAACTACTCCACTTCCAGCTCGCGCAGCATCTCGGCCATGGAAAAGATCCTGCACTCCGCTTTCCTGTGAATCCATGCTATAGCCATCAGTGCACCTTGCGCAAGCGCATCGCGGCTCTGTGCACGGTGTGTTATCTCTAATCGCTCGCCTTTACCAGCATAGAGCACTGTGTGCTCGCCGACGATCTCGCCAGCGCGTATCGCATGTATACCGATCTCTTCCTGTGTTCGCTCGCCAGTCATGCCCTGCCTCCCATACACAAACCTTCGATCAGCAGCCGGGAGATACGAGGCCAGTAGTTCTGCGGCTTTCAATGCCGTGCCGCTCGGTGCATCCTTTTTGTGCGCATGGTGCAACTCGATCACCTCCATGTGGTATTGATACGCGCGGAGTTGTCGAGCCGCCTCGGCAATTACGTTCCAGAAGACGTTGACGCCGATGGAGAAATTCGGTGAGATGATAGCGGGGACGTGACCGGTAATTGCGGTTTCCAGCTCCGTGAGCTGCTCGGCTGAGAAGCCAGTCGTGCCAACCACGAGCTTGACGTTCTGCTGTGCCGCGATCTTCACGTTCTCAACCGCTGCGGCAGCGTTCGTGAAATCCACGAGCACCTGGGGTTTCGCCTCCTTGAGCAGGTTTCCCAGCTCGTCCGGGCTCGTCACGCAGATGCCAGAAACGAGCACACCGCCAACGCCCTGAGGGTCCACGCCCCCGACCAGTTCCATATTCGCGTGCTCCAAGACGCCCTGAACAATATGCAAGCCCATCCGACCCTTTACTCCTGCTACCGCTACCCGTATTGCCATGCATAACCATTGTTCGCCGTTGTTTAAAAGCGGTGGGGATTTATTTCCGCATCACGAGGGAGACCACATCGCCATCTGCAAGCACGTGAGAGAGGCCGACGCGTTGACCACCGTGTTTCGCGGACATGCCCCAGATGCGTGCATAGCGGAACTTCTCCACGAACTCACGATGAATCGTCACGCAGACGTCACCAACTGTCGCATTCCGTTTAATGACCAACGGGTTTTCCGTATCCGCCGTTCCACCCTGGGGTTTCATGTACACACGAATGAAGTCGAGCGCGGCGTAAATTCGTGCCGTTACCGTTTCGAGGTTGGTACCCGCAGCTGCGGCGGTGACGATGGCCTCAGGAAACCGCTGGATGAGCGCCGTGAGCTGCCCCGAGCTGAGCAGATCGATCTTATTGAGGACAGTGAGAGCGGGGATGTATCTCCGGTTTCCCAGCACGGCGTCGATGAGCTCATCGATGCTGATTCGTTCGCGTATGAGCACCTCCGCGTTGTGTATCTTGTACTCGGCCAGCACCGCCTTGATCAGTTGCTCATCGAGCTCAAGCTCGACGGTGCTGTTCACGGCGATCCCGCCTCGACTCACTTTTTGGATGGCAATCTCGGGTGGTCTCGCGTTCACCCGGACGCCGGCATCGTAGAGCTCCTGTGTTAACGTTTCGTACTGCTCGGGGTGCAGGACGTCCACGATGATGAGGATGAGGTCTGCGTTCCTGATCACCGAGAGCACCTCCTTGCCATGACCACGCCCGGATGCTGCGCCGGAGATGAGCCCAGGGAGGTCAAGCACCTGTATGCGCGCGCCTTTGTAAAGCAGCGTGCCGGGAATCACGTCGACCGTGGTGAAGTCATAGGCGGCAACTTCGGCAGAAGTGCCGGTAAGCTGGTTGAGGAGTGTGGATTTGCCGACCGAAGGAAAGCCCACCATGATCACAGTCGCATCGCCCGATTTCTTTACCCCGTAACCTTCGCCTTTGTACGCCGATTTCGCAACAGCTTGCTTCTGCCGCTCCTCTCTGAGCCGTGCGAGCTTCGCCTTGAGCCGCCCGATATGGTGCATGGTTGCCTTGTTATAAGCGGTCGTTCGAATCTCGTCCTCTATAGCTTTGATTTCCTCTTCGATGCTCATTGCTGTACTGTATGTACCGTCCCGAAACGCTGTGGAACGGGATTTCTAAATTTCATTAGTTATAGATAGATGGGCGTTGATATTGTTTTATTACTGTGAGAGTGGTGATCTTGGGCTGCGGATTTGGCGGCGTGGAAGTTGCACTGACGCTCAGAAAGCAGACGAACGAGCTCGAACTCGTGATGATAGACCGCAGCACACGATTTGATTATCAACCGGCATATCCCGAGCTCCTGAGCGGGAAAGTTACCCCGGAGGAGATATCAGCAGAGATCACAACCTTTGCTGCGAAGATCGGCGCGAGATTCATGCATGCCGAAGTCCAGGAAATCAAGTTCCATGCTAAAACGGTGACGCTAAGATCGATCCCCAAGGGTGAAACGCACGAATTGGCGTACGATTTCCTCGTGCTCGCGCTCGGTGCGGAGCAGACGTTTTTCGGCATTCCTGGCGCCGAGGAGTTCTCATGCTCCGTGGATACCATGGCCGCTGCGACGGAGACGAAGAACGCGCTTGACCAGCTGGATTATTCCGAGGAGCCCAACATCTTCATCATCGGTGGCGGCCTCTCGGGCGTCGAAGTGGCTGGCGAGCTGGTCGATTATCTCAAGGCCCGGGACGCGCATGCACGCATCTTCCTCGTCGAGATGATGCCGCGGCTATTGCCCGCGTTCCCGCGCGAGCATGTTGGTAACTACGTCAGCAAATTCCTCAGGGCACGTGGCGTTGAGATCATGACGAATACCGCGGTGCAAGAGGTAGAGAAGAGGGAGATAACCTTCAGAGACGGGCGAAAGCTCCCTTATGAGCTCATCATCTGGACGGCGGGTATCAAGCCAAGCTGCTTCTGTGAGCAGCTCGATCTGCCCAAGCAGAAGGGATGGCTCAAAGTAGATCCTTATCTCCGTATTGAGGGTATGGAGACGGCCTTTGCCGTCGGCGATGCCGCGTGCTTCGAGGCTCTCGGCCTTCGCTCCGGTCAGAACGTGGAGGAAGCGGAGGCGCAGGGGAATCTCGCAGCGAGGAATATCCTGCGCATACTGCGGGGAGCGCGATTACGAGCATACAATCCGAGGAATACGGTACAGAATCCGCGAGCGATTATTTCGCTCGGTGACGATAAAGCCGTAGTGTATTCCAAATGGTTCATGTTCACCACGCTCGCCTACCGCATCAAGAAGTTCATCGAACGACGCTACATGAAGCGGTTCACGTAAGTAAGTCGTGTTTCTACAAAGAATCCGTCAAGTCAAGTACGAGTGCTTCTCCTTACACCATCTTCCCCAGCCCGAGAATCAGCATGAGCGCCACGGGGATGAGAATCATGCCCGTGAAGGCGTTCCTCGTTAGCGCGCGCACTTCTTGCTTGAGCTCCGCTCTACTCCTGGTCTCGGCGAGACGCTGTTTGAATGACTGCAGTGAGATCAAGCTCTTTGCGGTAAAGAACATCGGGAGCGCCAGGAGCAGAAAGAGCAGTTTCGGGATAGCGGTATCGAGAAAGAGGAGCGGGATAAAAGCAAGCCAGGAGCAGAGCGTCAAGGGGGGGTAGAGATTGGCGGTCGCACGTTTGCCCATACGGACCACCAGATTCCGGCGGTTGATCAGGCGGTCGCACTCGTAGTCTGGAATCTCGCGTGTCAATTTCAGCTTGAAGACGTCGATCACCCACGGTAACGCCACAATCGTTGGCAGCAGGCTCGTCCGAGCTGCCTGGAGATAGTAGCCGCTGAAGACCGTCATCCAGCCGACGCCGATGGTGATGGCTAGCTCGCCCAGGCCATGGTACGAGAACCGCGGTCCACGCGAATAGGAGTAGGCAATGAAGATCCCAATCAGCCCGAGCGGTAACGTCAATGCTCCGGTCTGGTTATAGAACTGTAAGAGCACTCCGATCGGAAGTGCAGCGACGACACAGAGGACAGCACCGAAATCCGCCTGCTCTGGTGTGATCAACCCTTTCGCTAACGCGTTGAAGCGCCCGCTGGTCGCTGTATTGTGAAGCGCGCTCGCATCTTTGACGTGGGCGGGGTCGCGACCCTTTCGCTTTACGTCGGCGTAGACGCTGCTCGCATTGAGCACAAAGCAAAATTCGGAGATCAGAAAGACAGCAACCAGAGAGAGCGCGAGCACGGGCGCGTTGAAGGTGGCAGGATCCTCGAACCAGGCAACGACGGAGCCCAGAAGGAAGGGAAGCATCGAGGTGGTGAACTTCGGAAAGCCCGAGAGCTCAATCCAACCAGAAAGTAGATCTTTCACGTTCGTCATCTCTCACCGGCGTCCTCTTTTCTCTTTCTTAGTGCTCGTGCTAAAAAAACTTCTCAGAATTCATTCCAGGCCAGGCCGCGTAGCTGCCACTGAAAGCAGGTCTCAGGTTTCGGGCACGTGAAACAGAACAAACAGTCTGTGCAGCCCACTCCAAGCGCCGATTCGATCCTGATCAGCCCACTGTAGGTAGCGCCCAGTATCTGATCTCTGAATTATTCAACCGGTTCCGCCACGTGTCACCTCATTTCCTTGGTGAGCAGCCGGGAGCGACCCACGCGGTCATGAGGATCACTCACTCGGGCGGCAGTCGCACGATCGTGAGCCAAAAATTCTCGATGGTCTTCACCACGTTGACGAACTGGTCGAAATCGAGGGGTTTGGTGATGTAGCAGTTCGCGTGTTGATCGTACGTACCCATGATGTCCTCCTCAGCCCGCGAGGTGGTTAAAATAACGACCGGTATTCGTCTCAATTTGGGATCGCTCTTGATCTCTTTGAGCACCTCACGTCCATCCTTCTTCGGCAGGTTCAGGTCGAGCAGGATGAGATCCGGATGCGGCGCATCAGCATATTCGCCCTCACGACGCAGGAACGCCATCGCCTCAACGCCGTCCTCCACTACGGAGAGTTTGTTAAAGATCCGCCCCGCTTTTAGCCCCTCGCGCGTCAACCGTATATCGCCCGGGTTATCCTCCACCAGTAGAATCTCAATCGGTCTTCCTATATGCTCATCACTCATAGGTACTCGCCCCTTCTTCTTTTATTGGTATCGTGAAATAAAAATTCGCGCCTTTTCCCGGCTCTGAGCCCACCCAGATTCGGCCGCCGTGTCGTTCCACAATGCGCTTACAGACCGCCAAGCCGATTCCGGCACCCGGGTAGTCCCGCGCATTGTGCAGCCGCTGAAAGATACCGAAGATCTTTTCCGCATACTGTGGGTCGATCCCGATACCGTTATCACGCACCGAGAAGATCCACTCATTCTGCCCTTTTTCGGCTGAGACGTGAATTCGAGGCGGCTCATCACCGTGGAATTTGATCGCGTTTCCGATCAGGTTCTGAAAGACCTGAACCAATTGGACTTCATCGACGATTACTGTTGGTAGAGGATCGTGCGTGATTTCCGCCTTGCTCTCTTCGATCGCCTTCTGCAGGTTCTTCAAGGTCAGGTTCAGAACCTGCTCAGCATCCGTGGGTTCAAAGGGCTTGCCGCGTGTTTGCACGCACGCACGCGTGAATACGCCAAGAGATCGTTGATCAGTGCCTGCATCCGTTTCGCGCCGTCAACAGCGTAGAAGATGAAGTCGTCGGCATCCGCATCGAGCCGCCCTTTATACCGACGCTCCAGCAGCTGGAGATAGCTCGAGATCATACGCAGGGGCTCCTGAAGATCGTGCGAGGCGACGTAAGCGAACTGTTGTAGCTCCGCGTTAGATCGCTCGAGTTCCGCGGTGCGCTCTTCAACTAACTCTTCCAGATGCTCACGATACTTCCTTCCGCAGCTCCTCCTCCGCCTTCTTGCGCTCAGTAATATTTTGCAGGGTTTCCAGTGCGCCGTAAATCGCCCCTTTAGCGTCTTTTTACGGCGCGGCAGTGAAGAAGAGCCACGTGCCCTCGGCACCCATGGCGGGGAAGAAATCTTCAGCCTCATACGCGCCGTCGATTAACGATGATTTCTTGCAGGTATCACCGTAGAGCGCCTTCACGTCACGCTCTGGCGCCCTATCTGCGATGAGATCAGCCAATACATACCGGCCGCTCCTGGGATAAAAGGCCGTCCATTGCTTAGCCGTCCCTATAAGTGCTGACTTGCTGAGACCCGTGAGTGCTTCAAGTGCCGCGTTCCAGTGCGATATTGTGTGCGTTTCTGTGATCACAAAGGTTGGAATGGATGAGCCCTCAACGATATTCCTGAGCTTCTCCTCCGCCTTCTTGCGCTCCGTGATGTCTTCAACCACGTTAACGATATAGTGTGGCCGTCCATTCGAATCGGGAACGAACCCCGCGCGCACAACGACATCCCGCACAGAGAGAGCCATCTTTGCGGACATACCGGTTCTCGAATTCCACGTGCTCCGTACCCGCCAGCAGCTCCTGGAAATGGCGCTGGCTCTTCGCTCTATCCCCGGGATGGGTAACGTCCGTGAAGGTCATGGTGCGCAGCTCATCGAGCGAAAACCCGAGGAGGTCGAGATACGCTTTGTTTAACCTCCGGAATCGGCCGTCCCGATCGGCCGTCCCGATACCTACCGATGCATTTTCCAGGATCAAACGCAGGCGCTCTTCACTCTCGCGAAGGGCGTCTTCCGCCTGCTTACGTTGCGTGACGTCATCATAAACCGCTGCCAGTTCGCCCGAGGGCAATTTATAGACGTAGTTCTCCCGCCATCCCGCGATCCGTTCGTCTTGGTAAAGCGTAAGGGGGTAATGCTCGGGCCTTCCGGTCTGAAAAACACGCTGGAAGACCTCGATGAGGCCGAACTCCCGCACGCCCGGGAAGACTTCTGTTACCCGTTTCCCGAGTAGCGCGTCTTTCGTAATACCATCTATTCGCTCGCCCGCTTTGTTCACGTCCTTGAAGATGAATTCCTCGCCCTGGTTCACCGCCTCATAGATCGCGACGCCACTGCCCAGGTTATCGAAGAACTCCCGGAACCGCTCCTCGCTCTCCCGCAAGGTAGCTTCGGTCTGTTTACGACGCTGTTGCTCGACCCGTGCTCGCTCGCTCACGAACCCGACGACGTACGCCACGAGGACAAAGATGAGCGCGCGGGCGAATTCGTTCACGGAGAGTGGTATGGCGGATACGTACGTACGTCACGATAATGTGGACGGCGCCAAGCCCGAGCGCCACGTAGACCGCGCGCTTCGGAAACCAGATGCCGGTCAAGAGGATCAGGAGGTAGAAGAGGTGCGTATAAATGACCGCGACGCCGAGGACAAAACCAGCAGAAACGGCCAAGAGAACACAGGCAATGAGCGAAAAGAGCACGATAACAGCTTTCCTTATCAGCGTCACGCGATCAGCACGATTCCACTCCCTCGTACGCTCCTACTGTATTAAATGGACGGCGATTCTCTAATACAGGTTCCTGAGCACTACAGAATAGCGCTGATTAACCGTTCCGCCCACTGCAATTTCTTTCGCTTGCGTTCAGTGACCGAGGGGTCCTCGAAGTCGAATCCAAGGAGCTCGATGCTCCGTGCACCGCACTCCTGTGCGAGGAATACGCACCGATCGCCGTCAGTAAACCCACCAAAATTGAAGACAGTATGCAGAGGCTCGCTCTGCGTCGTGCAGAGCAGATTCTCGTTCAGGACCGGTAGGACCTTCTTCAGGAGAGGGATATTGTTGCCATGGGCATGGACCACCACGATCGTTCCGAGTCGATTTGCGGCGATGATGTCCGCAATCGTTCCGTCGAGGTCGGTACAGACGATATCCGGCAAGAGCCCGTCATGGAGGAGCACCGAGGTTGCCCCATCTGCCGCGATCACAACAATATCAGTGGAACCAGACGCGCGCTCTAACTCCTGCGCCCGCGTCTTCAGATCGCGTGCCAGGCAGGGCGCATTACCGCAGATAAAAGCGCGTCGGCCCCGAATACGCGTTTCTATCGCTTCTTTAACGGGTTCTGCCGCCCAGCCCCGTTTAGCTGCGAGCAGCTCCGAGGCTATTCGCGCCGCTGCCTCGTCTTTCGCACGATCAAAGCCAAAATCCTGTAAGATCGCTGCATACAGCGGTTCCCAGTCACGGTACCTCATTGCACGCACCTACCAGTGTAAAAAAGAATATTTAATCACTGTAAAAATTCTTTGATAATAGAGATAGAAATAAGGGCATGGATACTGAGTGAGTTTACGATGTCCACTGAAAAAGCGAAAGCCGAGCATAAGACGAAGTCAACGTCAACCGAGACGAAGAGCAAAGCGAAAGTCCAACCGGTGCGGCTGATTCTTGGCTGTGGACGTATTGGCTACGCAATCGCGAAGGAGCTGCAAGATCGCGGGGAAGCTGTGCTGATTGTTGATATCGATGAAAAGCGAGTGGGCTTTCTCACTGACGAAGATTTCACGGCGTTCGTTGGTGACATCGGAGACCCCAAGGTGCTCAAGATGCTGCTCAAAGAGGGCGAGCCGGAGAAGGTCTTCATCGTGAGCAATAGCAGCGAGGGGAACAAGAAAGCGGTACGGAACCTTAAAGATGCTTTACCTGATGCGCGTTTGATCGTACGAGCCGTAGATCAGGGTGATAAGGATGAGTTGGCGGGTCTGGGCGTTGATCTGGTCCTATCAATACTTGATCTCACCGCGCGTGCAGTGCTCGACGAGCTGCGGAAGGCCGAATCATTGCAAAAGGTGAGGGAATTGGCGGGTATTATTGGTGCGTTAAAAGAGCACGAGGAAGCGCGTTTGGCGATTGTTGTCCATGACAGCCCGGACCCCGATGCGATCGCCTCGGCACTTGCACTGAAGCATATCGCGCGGCACGAGGGTGTAGCTGCGGATATCGTGTATCGTGGAGATATCGGGCACCACGTTAATCGCGCCTTTGTGAACATTCTGGGCATCGAGATGAAGCGGATCGCGCAGCCTGAGGATCTCCAGGGGTACCAGATGCGGGCACTGGTCGATGCACGTCTACCTGGCGTCAATAATCCGCTTCCCGCTGAAGGCGGCGTGAATATCATCATTGACCATCACGCGGCGAATAACGAGGCGAAGATCAAGGCGGATTTTGTAGATGTTCGACCTGACAAAGGCGCGACCTCCACGATCTTGACGGAATACCTGCGGGTTTTGGAGATCCCGGTTGATAAGATTCTGGCGACCGCGCTCTTGCACGGAATACGAACCGATACCAGCGGATTTAAGCGCGAGACGCATCCAGCGGACTTTTCAGCCGCGGCGTTCCTTCACGTGAAGGCGGATAAAGAGCTCCTGGACCAAATAGAGGCACCGCCGATGTCCACGGAGATGCTGAACGCCGTTGGCGATGCGATCTTGAACAAGAAGATAAAGGGGAGCTATTTGATCACCAACGTCGGGTCGGTGGTCAATCGCGATTCCATACCCATGGCAGCCGATTATCTGCTCAATCTGGAAGGAATCACCACGGTTATGGTCATCGGGCTCTACGAGGAGACGATCTTCGTCTCCGGCCGGAGCAAGGACGTTCGGGTGAATATCGGCGATGCGTTCGCGCGCGCCTTTGGGGAGATCGGTTCCGCGGGCGGTCACGCCTCGATGGCTGCGGCGCAGATCCCACTCGGCATTTTCAGTGGGCTTAAGGACAAGAATACGATCATGCAGCTCGTTGAGGATGCCGTTTCGAAGCGTTTCCTCTCGGTGATGAAGGCAGACACGAGCGAATAACCACGTGGGTTCGTCTGTCTCTTCAGCCGGGCACTCCGCTTGGACTCGACTCAGAGCTTCAGCATTTGGGCATGCGGCACGCCGTCAACAACAATTATGCTCGTCTCGTCGATGAACTTATGGTCCAGGGCGCATTGTATCGCCCGCCGACCCACCAAATTCGCGATGGTTGCATGCCGCAGTGAGCCAATCACGTCCTCCTCGGTTGCTTCCTCACCCTTGTAGAAGCGCTCAGAAACGGTAAGGTGCAGTTCCCCGTCTTTAAAACTCCGCCCCACCAATTCCTGGTCACAGACCGCCACCAGCAGCTCGGACCCCGAATTGTATTCCTTGATATACATGCTCCTGCGCTCGCTCATCACGTTAAAGATACCGCGCTGAAAGATAAAAGT
>CAZFWT010000019.1:0-26167 GCA_964522635.1 uncultured Halobacteria archaeon
TTCAAGATACTGGCACTCCTCGCGCTGCTCATCGGGTTCGGCGTGCTTGCGGGCATCATCCTCCTCGTGGTCATCGCGGGCATCCTGGTGATCGTCGCTCTGCCCTACTACATGGTTACGAAAGAGCCAACGATCGATGAGCAGGGCTCGTACTCCTTAGCGGATGTCAAGGGCAAGGACGAGGAAGAGAAAAGGAGCGACTGATAGTCTCTCGAGTCCGTGCGTGCGTGCGTGCCTCGAGGCGAAGCCGTTACGGCCATTCATCCCGCTCCTGCTCGAGCGCCTGTAAGATCTCCTGGTATACCGTTCTCAGCTTCGCCTTACGTACACGGCCCATGAGCTTCGTGATCACCAGCTCAGGTGTACTCGAGCCGATATGATTAAAGAGCGGCTGACGGTCCACGATAATGCTACCGGTAGCATCCAGACCTTCAGACTCGATGCCATCGACCCGTACTTTCTTCATGTCGATGTGCGGCCGCAGCTCGTGGATCAGATGCGTGATCATCACCGCGCGCGTGTTGGCGGGCAAATGATTGAGCACAGCGGCCATGATCCGGCCCATCGCGCCCGGCTCGGTGAGTGCCTCTAACTCGTCGATGAGCACGACCTTCGGGCCTTCGCGCATGAAGATCCGGCTCAGGGCACGCATGGAATATTCAAACGAGCCGGTCTTCTTGATCATCTTCCGACGGTAGAGGTACAGGGGCAGCAGCGGTATCTCCGCGCGTTCCGCAGGCACCGACAGCCCGAGCTCAGTGAGAATCATCGAGGTCGCGAGCGTAATCAGCAAGCAGGTCTTGCCGCCACTGTTCGCGCCCGTAAGGATGGCCACTGGAAGGGGTGTCGCGCCGAAAATGCCCAGATCCGTGCTCCCGACCGAGTACGAGACTGGCACGACCGTCTCGCCGCCTTTGAGCTCCTCGTCCACCAGAAAGAGGTTCCGGCCCTTGATCACACCCAGACCAGCAGCACCGATCTCGGGGATGGTGAGCCCGAAATCATGGCTGAAGCGCGCAACCGCGAGGAGGAAATCGAGATAGAAGAGTCGCTTGAGCGCGGTATTCACCGCTTCCTCATATGGCATCAGCCGTGCAGCATAGTCTCGCAACCTGAAGTACCGCTGTTCAGCGATTCGCCGTGTGTGGCGCTCCTGGAGCCGCATGGTGCGCACCCGTGAGAATTCGAACGGTGGCCCACGCTCCAGATTCTCGTACGCGCTCTCCCAGAGCAGATCACGATCCTCGCCGCCGAGCTGTAGCTCGTCCGCCATGCTCATCACGACCTTATCAAGATACTCTTTGAAGTCCTCAGCACCGCCACCAGTCTGCGCAATAAAGCTCGCTTCCTGGTTGATCGCCTCCTCCCAGCTGAGGAGTGTATCCGCGAAATTGACTTTGTGGACGCTTTCCTCGCCTGCTAGCCCAGCTAAGAGCGCCAATACCGTTTCTAAATCCGCTCGTGAGATATCCTCAAAAAGCGCTGACGCTTTCAGCTCCGCAAACTCAGTGACGAGCTGAACGACTGCGGCAATCGCAGCGCTTTTGACACGGAACGATTGAACCACGAACTCGGGATAGATGATACGTACATCCGCCACTGCATCCTCAGGAATGCTGATGATGCCCGGCTCGTCGAGCACGCTCTCGCCCTCGTCAGCAACGGCAAGTATATGTGATGCCTCGTGGAGGAGCGCCTGCGCCTTCGTAGCAGAATCAACGAGGGCTACACGGACATAATCGCCGTACCGTTCCTGTAGCTTCGATTCGAGCCCGCGCCGCCGCGTCGCGATCACGGGCGGGCTATCGAACCGTATCGGCGAGATCTCTGCCTTTGCTAACAATTCCTGTACCGCTGCGATCTGCTCCTCACCCAGGAGGTCGTGCAGCCGTATGCCCTCGCGCACATCATCAAACCGCTTTCGCAGTGCGTCAGGATCCAGCGTCGGCGTGCGCGTAGTGCACGTCGCCATGCCGGTCTTCGTGACCGCGTAGGACGCGAGAAGCTTCACAATCTCGCGCAGTATCTCCCGTGTCTCGTTCGTGCAGAGTACCTCGCGCACCGTGAAGCCTGCCGCACGCTCGTTCGCCTTCAGCACCACCTTCTCCGCTTCTTTTACTGCTATGCCAAGCAGCGAAGCGAGCGTATCGACCGCAGAGAAGGCCACAGCGTCCGCGACCGAGGCGTGCAGGAACAGCGGTACCGAAGAGGAAGGGGGTTCAGATTGAGCGCTCATGATCTCAGTCTCCTGTAAGTGCCTTCATCTCCTCACTATTTAGCTTATTCATTCTATTACTTCGCGCCGCTATAATATGGTAAGGAATGCACCGCTTGATTCCCAAACTCATGCTCGGCACCTCGCCGTTCATTGGCGCCGGCCAGTTCGGTACGAAAGCCTACGATTACCAGCAGCGGTTCTTGTGCAACGAGCGCAACATGACGCGGCTGTTCATCAAATCCGCGTTGCTCGGGGTCGCGGCAGTGCAGCTCATCGCTTACGAGCCCCTGATCAACGCATTGAACGCCGCGCGGGAGGAGCTGGAAGCGGATTTCGTCGTGGCCGTCACGATTCCGAGCGGGCGAGCGTTTGAACGGTATGTAGAGCTGCTTAAACCGTTACCGCCGGAGTTTATCGCGATCCATGCGCTCTCCTGCGACGCGCTCGACCCGCGGATCACTGGGTGGATCAAGGAGATCCAGGCTGCGGGCTCGTCATCCGGTGCGGCAACGCATCTTCCCGGCGAGACGATTCCAGAGCTTGATGCTGCCGGATTCGCGTTCGCGGTGTACTTCGCGCCGCTTAATATCGTGGGCTATGCCATGGCGCCCGACTATGCAAGCACGCTGCAAGCCCTCGATCGCACGGAAAAGCAAGTGATCGCGATAAAACCGCTGGCTGCCGGTCGCGTGAAACCGACGCGGGACGTATTCGAATTCCTGTACCGCCATGTCGACTCGGTGAGCGTAGGAATCGTCTCGGAAGCGGAGATGGAGGAGACCTATGCAGCGGCGAAAACAGTGGCTGGTGAGACTGGTCTTCAGAGCGATAGGCAAAAGGAGCTATGACTCAGCGGATCGTGATTATCGGCGGGGGCGCGGCAGGAATTGACGTTCTTGAGTTCTTGCTCCGGGAGCAGACTGAGCGCGAAAAGGCTGAAATCACCCTGATAAAGCGAGAGCAGGAGGGGTTCTTCTCGAGCTGCGGCTTGCCATTCGCGCTGCAGGGGCGTTACGAGCTGAACGAGCTTGTCCTTTTCGAGCCCGAATTCTATCGCGAGAAAGGGGTGGACTTCAAGACGGGGACCGAAGTGACAGGTATCAATGTACCGGGAAATTTTGTCCAGCTTGCAACTGGAGAAGAGTTCCCTTATGATGCTCTCGTCATAGCCACGGGGAGCAGGCCGTTTCTTCCCCAGATCCCCGGAACGACTCTTGAGGGCGTTTTCACGCTCTGGAGCCGTGCAGATGGCGAACGGCTCAAAGCCGTGCTGGATGGTGAGGGGCCGAAAAACGCGGTCGTTATCGGTGGTGGCATGATCGGGCTGCAAGCCGCCGTTGCATTCGCCCGGAACGGGTTGAAGACCACGGTTGTGGAGTGTTGTCCGTCCCTGCTCCCGGCGATTCTGGACCCCGATATGGCTTCGGTCGTGCATAAATGGCTGCGCAACGATGTCACGTTCCAGCTTGGGCGATCGGTGCGTGCAATTGAAGGTGCGGGGCACGTTGTCTCAGTGAGTGTAAATGAAGAAGCTATCGCGACCGATCTCGTGCTGATCGCGGCGGGGATGCGGCCCAATGTGGAGCTTGCGCGGGAGGCAGGACTAGCAATCGGTGCATGCGGCGGAATCGTGGTCGATCAATCGCTGCGGGTCAAGAGAGCAGGATCATACCTGAATAACGTATATGCGCTCGGCGATTGTATCGAGGCAATCGATGCGGTCACGAAACGATCACGACTCAGTCAGCTCGCCTCCACCGCATTGATACAGGCGCGGGTTGTCACGAGCAATCTGCGTGGTGGTACTGCTACGTACGAGGGGTGCTTGAGCCCAACCGTGGCCGCTATTGGAGGCCTGCAGGTGGGTAGCGTCGGAGTTACCACCGCGTACGCGCGGAGCTGCGAAATGAACGTAACGGCAGGTACCGCGATCACGTACACAAAGGCGCGCTTCTTCCCCACCCGGAAGCTGATCGTCGCGAAATTGCTCTTCGACCCGGATACCGAGAAACTGATAGGCACGCAGCTCGTTTCGGAGGAAGGCATCGCGGAGCGGATCAATGAGCTGACCCTGGCGATCAAAGCAGGTGCCACTGCTACGGACCTCATCATGAGAGAGCGGTGCTTCGAGCCCTCCCTCACTATGGTCGAGGATGTTATTGTGGACGCGGCGATGAAAGCGCGCAAACGAGATACCACACCGTAAGGGTGAGAAGGTTATGATCCCTTTGAGCGATACCGAGATGCTTGTGCTGCGTGGAACCACCGGCACCGTAGCCATCGTCAAGGTCGGAAGGCACAGCCAGTTCCTCGTGGAGACGCCCGACCGCGAGATCGTCCTGGGGCTCAACCCCGAAGATGTCCTGGTCGCCTCAGGATTCGGTACCGATGAGAAAATCCGTAATGGATTACGCTGCGTACTCTACATGATCCGCGAAGTGAACAGCCCGTTGATCGTCTTACCAAAAGATCATCCGGCAACGAAACGGCTGAAGATCGTGGTCGCCGCGGGCAAGCGGGTCGTGCTGAGCTGTAAGATCACGCCGGGCACGCATCCCGAGCAGCATCTGCTCTGTGGCGTCGGGGAATTCGAAGGCGTCGAAATCCTGGGCGTCGAGGGCGGCGTGGAGCTCAGGGGCTTACCGGAGGGAGCGAGCTACGAGACGAAGAGCTTTCTGTAAGCGTGTTCATGCTCGGTGCGACTCTTTTTTATCCCCCTTGTTTGTAACTATAAATAAAGAGGAGCTCTAAGAGGAGATGGCCAGCGAACAAAGCGTATCACCAGCGAATCGTACTGTACGAGACTTCTCAGGTGCGACCCGGATCGTGGTTAAGGTCGGTACCAGCAACCTGACCGATGAGCAGTATCGGCTCGATCCGTACCGGGTGGAGAAGATCGTACGAGAGCTCGTTGAGTTGAAGAAACGCGGAAAAGAGGTCATTCTCGTGACGTCGGGCGCGATCGGTGCGGGCATGGGGAAACTGAACCTGAAGCAGCGGCCACGCGATATCAAGGTCCTGCAGGCCGCGGCTGCAGTCGGTCAGACCGTCCTCATGAATACGTACGATACTTACTTCTCTGCAGCTAATCTGACGATCGCGCAGATCCTGCTGACACATGGTGCCTTCTTCAACCGGCGGCGGTACCTCAATCTGCGGAACACTCTGCATACCCTGCTCAAGGCCGGGGTGGTCCCGATCGTGAACGAGAACGATACCGTGGCCGTCGATGAGATCAAGCTGGGCGATAACGACAATCTCTCAGCGCTCGTGGCGAGCAATCTCGAGGCCGATTTGCTCATCATTCTCTCGGACGTCGACGGCCTGTATACCGCCAACCCCAAACGGAACGAGGATGCCGAGTTCATCTCTGTGGTCACGGAGATCACTCCGGAGCTGGAGCAGAGCGCGGAAAAAGGCGGGAAGACGGGCGTCGGCGGTATGAAGACGAAGCTCGAGGCTGCGAAGGTCGTGATGAAGGCGGGTATCCCGATGGTGATCGTCAACGGCAGAGAAGAGAACATTCTCGTGCGCGTCATCGAGGGCGAACCGGTCGGCACGCTCTTTATGCCCGCGCAGAAGGACTTGAACGGGCGAAGGCACTGGATCCGGTTCGCATCCTCGGTAAAAGGCATGATCGCGGTTGATGACGGCGCGAAGCGGGCATTGATCGAGAATGGCAGCAGCTTGCTCGCCTCAGGGATCATCAGGGTGGAGAAGGAGTTCAAGAGCGGCGATTCGGTCAGTATTGTGGATGCAAAGGGTGTCGCGTTCGCAAAAGGCATCACGAACTATTCGAGCCGGGAGATCGTGCAGATAAAGGGCGCGAAATCGCACGAGATCGAGCGGATTTTGGGCAGTAAAGAGGGTACTGAAGTCATCTACCGGGGGAATATGGTGTTGCTCTGAGTTCTCGTAGCAGAAATTCAGCCTGTATCCCGGATAATCAGAACGATTTCTTATCTTCGTGCAGTCTTTTAACGAACGGTTGAAAGGCACTTATAAAATGGTCTTCCCTGTGGTATATGAAGATGACTGGATATCACGTGAGGTGATAAAAAGTGCCTGAACGTCTTGTGTCCATAAAGATAGAGGAGCTTGAAGAAGGCGGCTACCTCGCAACGAGTGGTACGCTCCAGGGGCTCATCGCGCAGGGGCGAACGATCGCGGAGACGATGGAGATCGCCCAGGATGTAGCATGGAAACTGATTGAATCCTCTATCGAGCATGGCGACCCGCCTTACATAGTGAGAAAGGCCGACTCTAGAGATCTCCTCTGAGTCGTCTCCGGACGTTTCCGATGGTGGCGAGATCGACTACAACAACATAAGATAATCATTCTCCAGATCTATCAGGTTCATAACCGGAGGGGGTTGTAAAGATGGCAGAGGGGAAGGAGGAGACCGTAGGAAAGGCCGGCAGGGGTATCGTGGAGAAGGCGAAGATGGCGCGCGCGGCCGCGCTGAACCTGGCCAACGCGTCGACGGCAGCAAAGGACGCGGCACTGCTGCGTATCGCCGCGGCACTTGATGAGCATCGTGAGGTGTTGCTGGCCGCGAATAAGCAGGACGTTGAGCTCGCATCCCGGTTGGTGGCCGAAGGGCAGATGTCCAAAGCGCTGCTCGATCGATTGAAGCTGACCGATGCGAAGATCGACGAGATGATCCTGAGCGTGAAGGACGTTGCGAAGCTGGAGGATCCGGTGGGTAAGACGCTCTCTGCGATGGAGCTGGATACCGATTTAGAGCTCTATCAGGTCGCCTGCCCGATCGGCGTGATCGGCGCGATCTTCGAATCACGGCCCGACGTGCTCGTGCAAATCTCCGCGCTCTGTCTCAAGACCGGCAACGCTGTCCTGCTCAAGGGCGGCTCGGAGGCGCGCAGCACGAACGAAGCGCTTTTTGCGGTGGTCGCGGAGGCGGCATCTGCGGGCGAGGGCATCCCGGACGGGTGGATTCAACTGCTGGAGACGCGTGAGGATGTCGATGCGATGCTGAAACTGCACGAGTATATCGATCTCATTGTGCCGCGCGGGAGCGATCAATTCGTGCGCTACATCCAGGACCATTCGAGCATTATGGTGCTGGGGCATTCCGAAGGGATCTGCCACGTCTACGTTGATCGCGATGCTGATGTGCCTATGGCGCTCGAGATCTGCTACGATGCGAAGGTGCAATATCCTGCGGTTTGCAACGCTGCGGAGACCTTACTGGTGGATGCTGCGATCGCCGGTGAGTTCCTGCCCCGGATGGTCGAGCGATATCTTGAAGCAGGCGTAGAGATCCGCGGGTGCCCGCGAACGCTGGAGCTCATTGAGCGCGAAGGTAAGGCGGGAATAAAGCCGGCCACCGACGACGACTGGCGGACCGAATACAACGATCTCATCATCTCAGTTAAGATAGTTGATGGCGTTGACGAGGCCATCGCGCATATCAACACCTACGGATCCGGCCATACCGACGCCATCGTCACGGGAAATAAGGTGACCGCGTTGAAGTTCTTGCGGTTCGTTGATTCGTCCTCAGTGATGCAGAACGCGTCAACGCGGTTCAGCGACGGATTCAGGTACGGCAAGGGCGCTGAGGTCGGGATCAGCACGTATAAAGTGCACGCACGCGGCCCGGTGGGCCTGGAAGGTCTGGTGATCTATAAATACCTGGTCATGGGTGCAGGGCAGGTCGTCGCCACGTACGTTGGTAAGGCTGCAAAGCCATTCACGCACCGGAAATTGACCCGGAGCTTCTCCTTCTAGTCTAGAGCCACCGCTGGTTCTTTCTCTTCTCTTCTCTTCTCTTAACTCAACCTCAGAGGTACATGCCTTCCGGCGGCCTCGCCTGCTCATCCTCGCGGATCGGCGGTGCGGGGATCGTCCCGAACTGCTGCTCGAAGGCCTTGATGTGTCGGTCGAGCCAGCTCAGCAGCGCCTTCGCCTGTTCTGGCGACATGGTTATCTCAGCCTGCAGCTCGCGCAGAATCACCGGTGGCTCCTTCCCGGTCACCGTGCCCTCCGAGACGTCCTCGTACCCTTCCTGGTAGACGATCATTTTGAACTCATACGGCGTATGCCCGCCGAAGACGCCCGAGGAAAAGAAGCGTTTGAACTCCGGATGTTTCCGCACCACGAACTTCGGCCTCGCTACGTGCTCCATCTGTGAACTCACCTCCTCTTTATTTAAGCGTAAGGCATATCCTATTTCTATATATATCTTCAGCTACTGCCGAGTTGCCATAAATACTTTTGGAACGAAAGACGAGCTATGGGAGCGAGCCAGGCAATGGGACGGTACGAGGTGACACTCATCGGTGACGTCTTCTGCGATATTCAGACGCTGCCGATCGCGGCATATCCGGAACGTGACCGACAGATCGGCTGTGAATTCATGCTCTCGCTCGGCGGTCAGGCGGGCAACTGCGCGGCGGCGTGTGCGGCGCTCGGGCTCGAAACGGCGCTCGTCTGCAAGACCGGTACGGACGCGCTTTCATCCTGGGTACGCGCCGAGCTGGAACAGACGGGCGTGGCTCTTTACGGCCACATAACAGACGATGCAGCGCTCCAACGGCCCGGTATCACCGTGAGTATCACCTTCACGGACGGCAGCCGGTCAATGCTCTCAGACCGTGGCGCTAACCTGGCCCTTGGTGGGGATGAGGTGAATGTAGCGCTCCTGAGAAATTCGCGGTTCCTGATGCGGGCCGGGCACTGGAATACCGAAGGCCTGTTCCCGGTCAACGTAAAGCTGTTGAAGGCTGCGAAGGATGCAGGTGCCTTCACCGGGCTCGATATCGGCTGGAGCGCTTACCTCGGGTGGACGGATCGTGCACGGGAGACCGTTCTGGAGCTCCTGTCGGCGGTTGATTTCCTCTTCGTGAACGAGGAGGAACTCCGCGAATTGAGCGGCAGGGAGGGAAGAGAAGGCGCGTACGAGCTGCTGCGGCGGGGCTGCAAGCAGGTAATTGTTCACCGGGGCGACGAGGGCTCTGCCTGGATCGCGCCCGACGTTATGATCAACTGCCCGGCCTTTGATGTGGCACCGGTGCGCCCGACAGGCGGCGGGGATGTCTTCAATGCAGGGTTCATTTACGCGTTCTTAGCGGGCAAAGAAGCGGAGGAGTGCCTTCGGTTCGCCAATGTCTGCGCGGCTTTATACATCACCAGAAAAAGCGTGAGCACCGTGTTCCCGTCGTTAGACGAGGTGAAAGCTTTCTATGCCAGGAAGCATCTTAAAGAACCAGGAGAAAGCGAGCATCAATGATACCACGAGCGTTCTTTGTTACCTCCGGTGTGGGGATGGACTCGGAGCCGACCATTGCCTTCGATCTCGCGCTGCGGGACGCAGGTATAGGGGAGTGCAATCTGGTTGAGGTCTCCTCCATTCTGCCGGCGGACGCCGTTGAGATTGATCGTGAGCACGCGAGCATGAAACCAGGCACCATCACCTTCTGCGTGCTCTCGCGAGCCGATGGCGGATCAGGTGACGTAGTCGGCGCCGGAGTAGGCTATGGGTGGCTGGGGGAGGGATCAGAGCCAGGTACTGCGAATCGCGCGTTTGGTATCATCTGTGAGCATCACGGGCACCATTCGCGGCCGTTTCTTGCGGGGAAGATCCAGGAGAAGCTGGATAAAATGGCCGCGATACGTGAGCTGCGCGTACTCGCGAAGGAGCTGGTGGTGGAATCCGTAGAGGTGGAGCGAGGCAAATTCGGCTCTGTGGTCGTCGCGCTCGTGCTCCTCTTCTGAGTACTGGGGCAAGCAAGC
The DNA here is from genome assembly GCA_964522635.1 of uncultured Halobacteria archaeon. Lineage (GTDB taxonomy): Archaea > Halobacteriota > Syntropharchaeia > Alkanophagales > Methanospirareceae > JACGMN01. The sequence goes on from CAZFWT010000019.1 coordinate 9,975, forward strand.
AGTCGAAAGGTTTAAGTGCTCCCAGCGGGTGTTAGGTACTAGATAACTAAGAGGTGAACGTACTCGTGGATCTGGAGGAGTTACCGGGTGTCGGACCTGCGATTGCGGAGAAATTACGTGATGGTGGGTTCAATTCACTGGAAGCGATCGCCGTGGCCTCACCCGCCGAGCTGGTGTCCGCTGCGGAGATCGGAGAAGCCACCGCGGCGAAGATTATCAATGCTGCGCGGGATGCTGCGGATATCGGTGGCTTTGAGACCGGCGATAAGATCCTGGAACGGCGTCGGGAGGTTGGGAAGCTCAAGACGGGCTCGAAATCGCTGGATGATCTCCTGGGCGGCGGGCTTGAGACACGCGCGATAACCGAGTTCTATGGCGAGTTCGGCAGCGGGAAGACCCAGGTCGCGCATCAGCTCGCTGTCAATGTGCAGCTCCCGCTGGAAAAGGGCGGCCTGAACGGTTCCGTAGTGATTATCGATACAGAAAACACGTTCCGACCTGAGCGGATCCAGAATATGGCCGAGGGAGCCGGATTGGATTATGCAGCGGTGCTGCAGAATATCCACATCGCTCGCGCGTACAACTCGAATCATCAGATCCTGCTGGTGGATAAGGCGGAAAAGCTCGCGGAGGAGTTGAAAGAGACCGAAAAGCCGGTACGGCTGCTCATTATTGATTCGGCGACCGCGCATTTCCGTTGTGAATACGTTGGCCGCGGCACGCTGGCAGACCGGCAGCAGAAGATCAACAAGCATCTGCATGACGCGCTACGGTTCGGCGATCTTAACAACGCCGTGGTGATGATCACGAACCAGGTGCAGGTGCGACCCGATGCGTTCTTCGGCGATCCGACACGACCCATCGGCGGCCATGTCGTCGGGCACACTGCGACCTTTAGAATTTATCTGCGGAAATCAAAAGGCGAGAAACGAATCGCACGCCTGGTCGATTCACCGAACCTTCCGGAAGCAGAGGCTGTATTCTCGGTAACGGGCCCCGGGATTCGAGATTGATTGAGGTAATGCGGTAGTTGCTTGCGTAGCTATTCCTCTCCTTCTAGCTCTAACTCCTCTTTGCAGGTCTCACAGACCATTAACCCGGCTCGGAGCACGAGGTCGTTGGAGAAGCTGCCGCATTTCTCGCAGAGTCCTTGCCCGAGCCGTTCACTCTCCAGCTCCATAGTCTCGCGCTCCACGCTCATCTCCACCAGTTCCGCCAGTATCGAGTTCATCTCCGAGGAGATCGAGAGGATATCGACATCCGCGACGATCCCTACCAGTTTGCCATCCTCAAGGACCGGCATCTTCCGGATCCGCCCCTTCGCCATCTTCCTCGCGATGACTGAAACCCGATCAGTGGGAGAGGCGGTAATCAAGGGTGTCGTCATGATCTCTCCGAGCTTCACCGTGCTCGGCTTCGTGTCCTTGCTCACCACAGCGCTAATGATATCGCCGTCGGTGACGATGCCAACCGGTTCACCGTTGTCGAGCACGATAATACTGTCCACATGAGAACGCCGCATCAGCTTCGCCGCCTGTAGCACGGTGAGATTTTTATCTCCCGTGACGACTTCGCGTACCATTACTTCCCTGAGCGGTATGTCAGTCTCCATCTCCCCTCAACAATTATACTTAGGGGAATGATAATTTAAATACACTACTGCTGAGGACTGGGGCATGAAATACGTCATTCTGATCGGAGATGGGATGGCTGACTATCCCTTGCTGGAACGCGGGAACAAAACAGCACTCCAACTCGCACGAACGCCCAACCTTGACTTCGTTGCCCGAGAAGGCTCGATCGGTCTGGTACAGACGATACCCGACGGGATGACCGCAGGCAGTGACATCGCCACGCTCTCGATCCTCGGCTACGATCCCGCCACATATCACACCGGCCGGGGCCCGATCGAAGCGATGGCGCTGCAGATCCCGCTCGCTGCTGATGAATTCGCGTTTCGCTGCAATCTGATAGCCGAGACCGACGGGATCCTGGCAGACTTCAGCGGGGGGCATATCACAACCGAGGAAGCACGGAAGCTGATCGCGGCGCTTAATGCGGCCTTGCGGACGAGCTGGCTCGATCAGGGCTGGGAGCTCAGCTTTCATGCCGGTGTGAGCTACCGGAACATTCTGGTGCTCAAAGCGCGCTCAGGCGCGGCTGACTTTGCTATGGGAAAGGAGATTGGCGGTGCGCCTCCCCATGACCTCGTGGGTGCACGCATCAACGATCACCTCCCGAAAGCGGCTATATTACGGGAGATTATGCTCAGCTCAAAGGACATTTTAGAGCAGCATGACGTTAACGTGCAGCGGGCGGCACGCGGCGAGGAGAAGGCGAATATGATCTGGCTCTGGAGTGGTGGGCAGAAGCCTGTTATGCCCGCGTTTGCTGATTTGTACGGCGTGCAGGGCGCGGTCATTTCGGGTGTCGATCTGATCAAAGGGCTTGCGCGGCTCGTGGGCCTGCAGGTGATCAACGTGCCGGGCGCGACGGGCTATATTGACACGAATTACCGGGGCAAGGCGGAGTACGCGCTCCGCAGCCTCGAGGATACGGATTTCGTGCTCGTGCATGTCGAGGCGCCGGACGAGGCCGGGCATCTCGGTGATATCGATCTAAAAGTGCAGACAATCGAGACGTTCGATACGATGGTAGTCGGAACCGTCTTGAAAGGTCTGAAAGAGGAATTTTCGGCTACAGAAGTGGGGTACCGGATCCTGGTCATGCCTGATCACTACACACCCGTGTCCGTGGGCACGCACACGCGAGAGCCCGTGCCGTTCGCGATCTATGATTCCCGTGCTCCATCCGCGGAGGGAAGTGAGGGGGGGTTTGACGAGCAATCAGCATTAAAGCGCGCGGAAAAGGTGCTGGATGCGGCGGCACAGGAGTTGATGCGGCTGTTCTTTCAGAGGCAGTGATGATTTCCGCAAGGAGTAGGCTGTACTATGCAAGGCGCGCTATGCATATGACTCTGAAACGTTCTTCATGAGCCCACCGTGTTTTAGCCCGATAATTCACGTCGATAGATACCTGGAGTTCAGAAAGCCCGGCTCATTTTCGGAGTTCATTAATACGGTCAACGACGACGTTCGGATTCGGCTTTCGGATCACGGTGATCACGCGCTTCTTGCGCCTCACCTCTTTCTCAAGCTCATCCAGGCACTTCTTTACCTGCTCTTCCTTATCCTGCCGCGTCTTCTCCTCCTTCTCCAGATCCGCTTTCCGCCGCGTGAGCATCTGTCGGACCTCTTTCTTCGCTGGCCCGCCCTTCACGCGCCGTTTACGCACGTTTGCGGCGACCTCCAGCGTCTCTTTCACCTTCTTCTCACTCAGCCCCTTCGCGCTCAGCTTCTGCCCTACGCTGCTCAGCGCGAGCGCATCGATTCGCTGCAGGATAGTGGTCACCAACGCCTTCTCTGATTCCTCGTCCCTGAGCGATTCCCAGGTCTCATCCGTCAAATCGGCCGCCAGAGCTGCCACGATGGTATGCGCGGTGCGAAACGGCAAGCCGGTCTCACGAACGATAGTATCTGCCAGTTCCGTTGCCGTGGTGAACCCGCGCGGCGCCTGCTCCGCCATCCGCTCATCATTCACGTCCAGCCCGTCCACCATGCTCCTCATCACGGTGACTGAAGCGATCGTCGTCTTCGTGGCCCTTACCAGATGCGGTGTTGCCTCCTGGAGATCGCGATTGTAAGAATAAGGCAGGGCCTTACAGATCGAGAGCACGCTCATCAAACAGCCGTGGACCGTGCCCGCTCGCGCACGTACGAGCTCTGCGTAGTCTGGGTTTCGTTTCTGCGGCATGATCGAGCTGCCCGTCACGTACTCGTCGGGCAGGCGAATGAAGTTGAATTCCGCGGAACTCCAGAGAATGAGCTCCTCCGCAAGCCTGCTCAGATCCGTCATCAGGTTGGCATAGCATGAAATCGCCTCGATGATGAAATCGCGCGTCGAGACCGCATCCATCGAGTTCTCCAGCACCGCATCGAATCCGAGGAGCCGCGCCGTTCGCTCTCGATCGATCGGGAAGCCGGTCGAAGCAAATGCCGCTGCGCCCAGAGGACAGACGTTCGTGCGCTCGTAAGCGGTGAGGAGTCGCGCGAAATCGCGTGTAAAGGCGTCAGCATGCGCCAGGAGGTGATGAGCAAAGGTCGTGGGCTGCGCACGCTGCAGATGGGTGTACCCGGGCATCAAGGTCCCGATATGCTCGCCCGCTTTCGCGAGGAGCGCGCCGCGTAAGGCATTCATCGCTTTGAGCAACGCCAGGAGCTCGGTTCGCAGCGCCAGTCGTATGCACGTCGCTACCTCATCGTTCCGCGACCGCCCGGTATGCATCCGGCCTCCGACGTCCTCGCCGACCTCACCGATCACGACCGATTCGATCGCGGTATGCACATCCTCGTACGCGGGGAGCTCATGCTCGATGAAATCCGCACTGCGTTCCTCCAGATGGTTTAAGCAGGTCAGAATAGCCGCGGCCTCCTTCTTGATGATCCCCTGCTCCTTCAGCATCACGACGTGCGCCTTGTCCACGAGGAGATCGGCGTGAAAGAGCCATTTATCCGCCTCCAACGAGAGTATAAACTCGTCCTTATACCCGCCGCGGTTCGTCATCCGCCTCTTCTTGGGGTCGAGCTCCAGCCTCCGTGATCTTCACACATAAACTTTATATATCTATGGATGGTGCACGTGCCTTAAAAATTACCACCGTTCCCCGCGCCCCACCATCAGGCTTAATCTTGCATCCCAACCGCCATCAAATACCCGCGGGCACGTTCCGTTTTGGGATACCGGTGGACGAGCTGCCAGAACGTCGGGCCGTGGCGCGGTACCAGCAAGTGCGCGAGCTCGTGCACCACCACGTAATCATGCACGAACCGCGGCATCTTCACCAGGCGATCTGAGATCCGTATCGTCCCACTCCGCGGGTCACAGGTTCCAAACGTATGAGCGTTCTGCTCGGTCGTATAGGTGATTCGAGTCCATGAGAGCAGACCATCAAAGTACCGCTTGTTGAGCGCTTGAGCGCGCTGCTCCAGCAGCGCATCGGCATCCGCCTCCAGGAGTTCGCGCTGGCGTTGCCGCGCCTCATACCGCTTCCGCGCCCACGCCACGTACTCGGCTTCCGCCTGTGGCGAGAGCGCTGCCGGGAGATAGAGCTGGATCACACCGTCCACTTCGCGTGCGCCGATCGTCTTCTTCCTGCGCGAGCTGCGAATGATCTTGATCTCCATAGCTTGACTAACCTCAGGAATCAGGGCCGTGGCGAGCCCAGTGGGGCACAGAAGCATCGGGTACCGCGTCGATGCGCGGGATATACGGTTTGATATCGATGATCGGCGAGCCTTCGCGTGCGTCAAGCCCGCGCACCGATAACCTGTTCCCTTCCATACGTACCAGCTCCACCACGCAGAGCCCGATCGGATTCGGCCTGCTCGGGCTTCGGGACGTGAAAACGCCCACGAGCGGCGCGCCCGCGCGTCCCATCGGGATCACCTTGCGCACGCCCCGGTCTCCCTCGGTATCGCGCAGGTGGAGCCAGTAAAGGATGATGACATGCGAGAAGGTGTCCAAACTCGCTAAGCCCTCACGGAACTCATCATAAATACGGATTTGGGATATACCCCTTTCCTGTGCCTGCTCAACAACACCAATGAATCGCAGCATAGGACTGCTATCTAGCTATCTAAACGAAGACGCAAGCAGCGCACCGCCCACAGCACCGATGTACTGCGGATACCGCGGCACGATCACTTCGAAGCCCAGCACATCGTTCATCGCCTTCGGCACGCCCTCCACCAACGCCGTTCCGCCGACTTCGATAGCGGGCTGTCTGAGATCTATCTCCTGCAACAGCTGCTCTTTTACCTGCTCCACGACCGAATAGCACGCCGCCGCGGCGACGTCTTCACGGCGCGCGCCGCGCGATAACGCCGAGACCAGATCCTGAATGCCGAAGACGATGCAGTAACTGTCCGTCTTCACCTGCATGTGGTCGCCTTCCAGTGCCAGCTTCCCCATCTCCACCACATCAACGCCCAGACGCCGTGCGACCATCTCTAGGAAGCGCCCCGAAGCGCCCGCGCAGATACCGCCCATCGTGAAGTTGTCGGGAATGCAGTCGTTCGCCGTAATGATCTTGTTGTCCATACCGCCGATGTCAATGATCATCGCCTCGCCCTTCTCGATGCCCGCGAGATACATCGCGGCCTTCGAGTTCACCGTGAGCTCTTCCTGGACCAGCTCAGCTTTGAAATGCTCGCCTAACGGATGCCTGCCGTAGCCCGTCGTTCCCAGCGCTTCGATGTCTGACTGCTTCAGGCCAGCAATGTCCAGGGCATCAGCAAAGACCTTCTCGGCTGTCGCTACCACGCCCCGCGATGGCGACCATGTCGCGCTCAGCACCTCGTTATCCTGCATGATCGCCGCTTTGGTGGTCGTGGAGCCGGAATCGATGCCCGCGGTCAGCCCCTCCTGCACCGTCCGCTCCAGGATCCAGCGTCGCCGCACGATCGTCACCAGCGCCTCCATACGCGTCAACAGTTCGCCGGCCTTCGTCCGTTCCGAGAACGGATACATGACAATCGGTAAATTCGTCCGCTCCTGAATGATCTTCCTGATCTCCGTCCGTATCACCGCGCCGCGTGGACATTTGTGACAGCCAGCCAGAAAGATCGCGTCCGCATCGATCAAACCCTCCGCAACCGCAAAGCCGCGAGCCAACGCGACACTCAAGCCCAAGCTCTTCTTCATGTCATAGCCAAATTCTTCCACTTTCCGGCCAACATAATCCAGATCAACCTCGGGCACGAAGAGCTCCGCACCCACAGCCTTCGCAGCCTTCTCGATCTCCGGCTGGACGTTGCCATAGATGGTGCCGCACGAGATCTGCGCGATCCTTATTCCTTCCTCCCCTCCTCCGGGTTGCTCCGTCTTCACCATAATGCCTGTACAAATGGTAGAACAGACTTTTAAGTAAACCTTATGTTAGTTATTCGCATCCCTCACTCGTTCGTCACGGGCAGCTCTCAGGCTCGTGCCCGCGGAATCCCCCACTGCGATCACCACGGGACCTTCTTCTTTCCTATCTTAAATCCGACGTAATTGGTCGCCAGGTGCAACAGCGGTGTAAGAATGATGACGGCCAGGATAACATCGCATGAGAAGGCGGCGATGAACCACGGGCGAGCGAAGAGCAGCAGAAGCAGCCAGGCGCCACCGACGAAATCGAGCTGATCCAGCAGGGGTAACGGTGCGCCTCGTTCCACGCCAGCGCGGCGTTTCACAAAGCTCCCCAGCAGATCGCCGAGCATTGCGCCCGCGCATAAGCACGCGAGCGTCACGAGGAACAGCGGGAAGCTGCCGAAATCAGGGAGTTGTAGCTGCGCGCGGCTCTGGAGCAGCTGCTGCACCAGGCCGATGAGGAATCCACAGGCGAAGCCCGTGACGAGCCCTTCGTACGTCTTCCCGTCACCCAGTAACCGGTGCTTGCCCCAGTAGATACCCCGGTCGATCGGCGTTTTCCCGCCGAAGAACGCTGCGCTCGCGTTCGTTACGTATGCTGGCAGCATCAGCCAGAGTGCCACGAGGACAGTGATGAGAAGCGGGCTCATAATGCACTACACCGCTGTTATCATGGTGGTGCTCGCATTTATGCTTTCGACCTCCGATCGCGTCTCAAGTGGCGAGGATGTCGTCATAGTCGGTCATGACCAGGCCGTTATAGATAGTGTGCTTCACCGTGCCGGGGAATTCATAGCCCTCAAAGGGCGACCATCCGCACTTCGTATAGAGCTGATCACTGCGGATCCTCGTACGTTTTTGGAGGTCCAGGATCGTCAGATGAGCTCGCTTTCCCACGTCAATACGCCCCCGATCCACCAGGCCCAGGAAGTGCGCGGGATTCGAGGCGCAGATACGCGCAATCAGCGTCGGATGGAGCTCGCAGTGCGTCATCAACCATGCAACGAAATTACCGTACGTGTCCAGCTGAGGGACGCCCGCAGGCGCATCTGCGAACTCCTGTGACTTCTCCTCACGCGTATGCGGTGCGTGGTCAGTCGCCAGGAAATCGATCTCACCGGCTTTCAGTGCGGCGATCAGGCGTTGTCGGTTCTCTTCGGTCCTCAACGGCGGATTCATCTTCAAAAACGCCTGCTTCGCCGCGGCATCATCTTTGCTGAAGAACAGGTGGTGCGGCGTAATTTCGCCGTGCACGGTAGGGTGCTGCTTGATCAGCTCCACGGTCTCGTGCACGGAGACGTGGGCGATGTTGATGTGCAGACGAGGCACGGCCGTAGCTGCAGCGAGCACGCTCCTCACCGCTGACAACTCCGCATCCTCAGGTCTCAACCGTGAATACAGTTCTGGCTGACGCGCCCGTTCGCGCCACGCCGATTTTAACCCCGCGGCTCGCTCTGCGATGATCCGCGGGTCTTCGCAGTGTATGGTTGCCGGTCTCGAGGTCGATTCGACCGCCCTGAGCGCGTCAGGCAATGTCGTTTCATCGAGCTGTAATTCGCCCATTGTCGTGAGGAAGAGCTTAAATGCTGCGACCTCCGATTGCAGATCCCCAAGCGCAGTAACGTTCGAGTTCGCGACGCCGCCGTAGAAAAGGATATCGATAAGGCCCTGAGCGCGTGCGAGCGCTTTCTTTGCCCGTATTCGGTCAGCAGTAATCCCTGGTACGGGTGTATTTGGCATGTCCACCACGGTGGTGACCCCGCCATGAAGCGCAGCCGTCGTGCCCGTTCTGAAATCCTCCTTGTAGTCCCACTGATGGCTGCTATCCTCACGGAGATGCACATGAAGATCGATGAACCCGGGGAAGATGAGACAACCGCGCGCGTCGAGGGTGCGTTCGCCGCGGATACCCTGCCGCTTCATCTCAGAGATGAGCCCGTCGTCAATGCCAAGCTGCGCCTCGAAAATCCGCTCAGGGTTCGCGATAAGGCCTTCAACGACCAGCTCATGGCGCATGCTTTTAAATAATAGAAGGGGAGTAATAGAAAAGATAAGAGGAGTCTGAGACGATGTTTCCGAACAAAAAAGTTCAGAGTCTCGTGGGGAGAAAGATCCACGTGGAGATGAAGGGTGAGCAGTGTGTGCTGGAGGGCGTGCTCACATCGGTGGACGACTATTTGAATCTGCATTTGAGTGGCGCGAACGAGATACTGGCGGGCGAGAAGAAGCGATTGCTCGGCTCTGTTATCCTCCGTGGCAATAATGTTGTGCTTATCAATCCGCTGAAGGAATGACCGGGGCAAGCGTGAAGGGGAAGAAGATCGGGATTATCGGCGTTGGTAACATAGGTGCCTCTATTCTCCGGGGATTGCTGGCTGGCGAGCACGTGAGCGAACCGGTGTTCATCAGTGACGTACGCAGCGAGCGGCTCGAATCATTCGCCAGTGAATTCAAACCGCGCGTTCTCGTGTGCGCGAGTAACGTCGAGGTGACGGAGCGGTCTGACGTAATCCTCCTGGCCGTAAAGCCCCAGGATGTGCGTGCAGTGCTTGAAGGGATCGCACCGGTGATGGGTGACGATAAACTGCTCATTTCCGTCGCGGCCGGCGTCTCGACGCAGACGATCGAGCGGGTGCTGGGTGAGGGGAAGCGGGTGATTCGCGTGATGCCGAATATCGGTGCGCTAATCGGTGAATCCGTGACGGCGCTCTCGAAGGGCACCTACGCCGACGAGGCGGATGAAGCAGTGGCAAAAGCGGTGTTGGGCGCGATTGGTGCTGTTTATACCGTAAAGGAGCATGATATCGATATAATTACCGGCTTGAGTGGCAGTGGCATTGCCTTCTTCGCTGCGGTGATTGACGCGATGGCCGCAGGTGGGGTCTGTGAAGGCCTGCCACGCGAGCTCGCACTCGCTATTGCCGCTCAGACCGCGCAAGGCGCGGCGAAGATGGTGCTCGCGGGGACCACGCCCGTAGTGCTTCAGGAGATGACCGCGTCGCCCGGGGGGACGACCATGCGCGGGCTCTATGCGATGGAGACGCGAAACGTAAAGGCCGCGATGATGCATGCGGTGAGCGCGGCAACGAAACGGGCACGGGAACTCTCTACCAGTATCGAATAGTTCGAATAGACTCCTATGATAGGAACGTGAGGAGCCGAAATCAGCCGTGCATTCATTTGGGCAGGCAGGCACAATGAAGGAGGAATTGATCGTACGGGTACTGGAAATCTTGCAAGAAGCGGGATTTATCGTCTCACAGCGCTGCGAAGCGAGAAGCTTCGATCTCGCGGCACGGCGGAACGAGCTCACGCTGCTGGCCAAGATTATGCGAAACATCGACGGCCTCAATGAGGAGGTCGCGCGGAGCATCAAGCGTGTGGCCTTCTATCTCCTTGCGTCGCCGCTCGTCATTGGTGAGCGGAGCGGTGCCTCTTTCCTGGAGGACGATGTGGTCTATCATCGCTATGGCATTCCGGCAGTGAACCCGCATACACTTCACAATTACGTTGTTGAAGGCGTTGAGCCCTACGTCTTCTCTGCTACGGGTGGCGTCTATGTTACCGTCGACGGGCACGCGATGAAGGCGGCACGAGAGGAGAAAGAGTTATCGTTCGGCGATCTTGCCTCGAAATTGGGTGTCTCGAAGCGGAGTATCAGCAAGTACGAAGAAGGGAGCATGGGGACGACGATAGAGATCGCGCTGAAGCTCGAAGAGATACTGGATATGATCCTCATAGCGCCTCTTGAGTTCCTCAAACCAGAGGTTGAGGAGCCGCCTGCAGCGGTCTTGACGGAAGGGCCAGAAGAAGCCATTTCGCGGCTCGAGCGGCGGATCTTAGCTATGATGGAAGAGCTCGGCTTCGCGATCTTCACGACCGCTTATGCTCCGTTTTGCGCTGTTTCCTTCCCCGAGTCACCCGCAAAGGCGCGCGAGGAGTCCGAGAAGATCCTCACCGGGATCAGTGACTACTCGGAGCAGATGCTCCGGCGAGCGCGTATCGTGAGCAGCTTATCACACGTGATGCAGACCAGGTCGGTATTCGTGGTGAACGGGCGAAGCAAGTACGTCCAGATCGATAACACGGTCCTGATCGGGAAGGATGAGCTGGAGCATATCCGGGATCAGGACGAGTTCACGAGCGTGATGGATGAGCGGGCGAAGATCAAATGCCTTCTGCGTAGCTAGCCATGCGAAAAGTAGCGATCGTTATGGGCTCGAAGAGCGACCAGGCGGTGGCCGATACAGCGATAGCGGTACTGGAGGAGCACCACATTCCGTATGAGGTGCAGATTCTCTCCGCACATCGGAACCCCGAGGAGCTGGATCGGTACGTAAAGGCGAATGAAGAATCGGTTGCGGTCTTCATCGCGATTGCCGGCCTGTCAGCAGCGTTGCCGGGCGTGCTCGCCGCGAAGACCGCAAAGCCGGTCATTGGCGTTCCGGTGAGCGGGACGTTGCTGGGCCTGGATGCGCTGCTCTCCATGGTGCAAATGCCACCGGGCGTACCGGTCGGCGTGGTGGGGGTAGACAACGGTAAAAACGCCGCTTTGCTCGCACTCAGAATCCTGAATTTGTAGTGCTGACGTCGTCGATTTCTTTTTGTGCAACGATTCTAATTCGCGCGTACCGTTCAGCGTGCGCATTTTCGTTCCGCAGCTCAAAGCTGCCGCCATGTGTTCACGAATCGCTGGAGTGCGGTCGCGTGCCCGAGTACTGCGAAGATGACGAGTGCCCACCCGAGGAAGGAGAAGCTTACCGGACCCGAGGAAGGCAGAGGAAGGGGATAGATCACCGTGAGTATCGTCGCGCCCAGAATAAGCACGATCCGATCCGCTCGCCCGAGAATTCCGCCGTACATCCGCCCGATCCCCACGGCCTGTGCCTGGGTGCCCATATACGAAGCGAGCAGAACGCCGAGGAGCGCCAGAAGGCCGATTGGCCAGGGCGCGTAGCTGCCGAAGACGATCCCGCCGATCATTAACAGGTCTGCATAGCGGTCGATCACATGATCGAGGAAATCGCCCTTTCTGCTCGCGTTGCCCATCTCGCGTGCAACCAGCCCGTCAAGGCCGTCAAGAAACGCATTGAGCGCGACAAAGACCGCGGCGAGGACGAGCGGAAGGTTAATGGCACCGCGGCCACTGCCGCCGCTGGAGAGGGCGAACGCTACGCCTGCCAGTGCGGCGCAGACGAGTGAGAAGAGAGAGAGCAGATTTGGTGAGACCCCGCGTGCCACGAGCAAGCGTACTGCCGCCCGAATGAATCCGAGCTTATCGACCACGCCCCGCAGGAGCGAATCAAGTGCCATTGTACCCTTTTCCTTACTACGCTACTCTATCAAATCTATCTGAAGAAAACCATACGCTAAGAAAAAATTCCCTGCTCATTCGTATGATCCGAGGCGAGACGACCGCAGACAGATCTCCTCGATGCAGTCCGACCAGTCAACCGAACCCGGTTTGTACCGCTTTCGGAGTGCTGTGCTTCGGCTACGTTCGGCGCCCTCTTCCGTCTCAGCGGCTATGATTGCTCGCACCACCGCCGCCACTTCTGCCACGCTCTTGCCGCTGGTATCCACCTCGTACACGGTCTCACACAGCTCGACCGCTTCTGCCACGATGAGATCGAGCACTTCGGCCTCAAGGTTCTCCTGGATCTTCCGCGCGGAGAAACCCTTTCGCTTGAGGCGCGCGGCGAGTGCAGAAGGATGCGCACGGAGCACGATGGCAACAGCCGGCCTGAGAAGGTGCGCCAGGTGCCCCTCGATCACGAGCACTTTTCCACCTGCAGCTGCTTCCTTCTGGCGCACGTAATCGCCCAGTCGGTCGAGATCAGCGATGAGACTGCCCCGTTCTGGATCCACACCGGTGTAAAAGCCTTCCGTCTCAACCACGCTATTGAGATCGATGCACGCAACCTCACCGCTCCGGCAGACGCTCGTCTTGCCCGTTCCCGGTGTTCCCGTGATCCCGATGATCATGCCCGTCCCCCTTGTAAACAGCGCAGTGTACCATTACTCGTTCTTCCATAAAACCCCGCGCGAAGCATGCGGCAGGGCCAGACGACACGCGGAATACGACGGAGGGTCCACGTAAGGGCGATGGGAAGCGCTTCTTTCGCGACCCCCGCGCGTTACGCCTCCTCTGTAGCAAGTTATTAGTGGGGGAAAGCGAAACTAATATAAAGCGAAGGGGTCAACAGTATCACACTCATCTCGCTTGAATGAGTGGGTGGGAGCGCAGGCGGTGTTGCGCTTTATAAATGATGCCGAGAAACCGAAAAAGATAAAACTATAAATATGGTGTAAAGGATAGTAAGAGCAAAAGGGGCAGAAGGGCATGAAGGCAACGGTAGAAGCGATGCTGGATGCGGGATGTGCATCCAGCGCGGAAGAAGGCATGCTGAACCGAAAGCTTTATATACCCCCTTTTCTTTTGGAAAAAAATTAGGAGGTGAAAACGAAAAAGATGAAGACAAAGATGATAGGCATTGCGATGGTAGTGATTATAATCGCTTCGGTCTTCGGTGTGATGATGCCGACAGCGATCGCTTACAGTCAGGGCGACAGTTTCAACCATATCGATAAGACAGCAGGCGAAATTAAGAGGGTTGTTATCGGGCAGAATCTGCAGTTCGAAGGGTTTGCTGCTCAGCCTTCCGTGTATCGGTACGTCTCGGGCGATCTGGAGAACGTGTATGACGTGGTCGAGGAGGCGGGCAATTGGAGGATCTACGATGTCAGTTGGCCCACCTCAGGTGCGTACTACGTGAGTGATAGTTCCACAAATCCACAAGCTCAGACGCAGCTTTCAGTTGTCGCGCCCTCAATGCCGTTGAAACTGAAGGTGGGCACCAAGGAAGTCTCGTCGATCGCCAAGGGAACGGACGTCATTATTGATGTCAGCGGCATTAACCTCTTTGACGAAGATGGCGTGAAGCTGGTCGTCATGAAGGGTGATTCAGTCATAAAGACAAAATCCGGCCAGACGTTTGATCCCATCACGGTCGGCAACTTGAAGGCACTGGTGATTGATCAGACCGCAAATTGGGACGTCGGTGATTATACCTTCCAGGTGAAAACCGATTCGAATAAAGCCTGTGGGCTGGATGCGTCGAGCACAACGAAGAGCCTGAAGATTATCAAGGGCGAGATCGCCATTGAGGCGTCCACGACCAGTGTCGTTGAGATCAAGGCGGTGAGCCTCACGGTAACCGGCGTGGCTGGGGACGACATTGAGGTCACCTCAACGCCATCGGAAAACGTTGTTTTCCGGGCTGGTATTGATGATACGCCAGCTGGCGCAACTAATACCTTCACGCACTACATCGATGATGATGGTGTCAGAAAGTACTCGGTCAAGTTCGAAGACACCGGCTCGTACACGATCAAGGTAACTATTACGGGTAGTGCTGGTGGTGCGCGAGATGGTGAATACGATACCGTGGACATAACGGTCTCGGAGAAGGCGGTCGACTTCGACGTGCCAACCTCCGTGATCCTTGGTGACAAGCTCGTGATCAAGGGCACGGCGAACACCGGCACCTATGTTGACGTGTACGTCGACGATGTCCTTTACAAGCAACTCGACAACCTGGTGCTCGTTGATGGCGAGTTCAGCAAGGAGGTGACAGTAAACAGCGATGTCGGTATGAGCGTCACGGGCACCGTACGCATGAAGGCCTGGATCGACAATCAAGATGCCAGTGGAGTCGATATCAATGTGCCGGCAGGGTCGACAAAGACCACCCAAAAGCCGGATGCAAGCGAAGACGGCAGTGTAGCGATCTTGCTGGGGAGTCCAGAGCTGAGTGCCACGGTCGATACCACTGTAGTTGTACCTGAGGACTCCTTCTATGTGAACGGGAATGCGCAGGGCACAACCTCGGTTGATATCCTTGCCATAGCGCCAAAGGGCTCAGGTGGCAAAGGCCTGGAGCCAGGTAGTACGGACTTCACCGGTCTTGCGTTCAAGAACCCGTCGGTCTCTGAGGCTGACAACACCTTCTCGCAGAAGATTACTGTCGATGAAGACGCAGACACCGGTCGCTATGTCATTCTCATAGCGAGCAAGGGCATGGACGGCTACTGGGGCAATAGTGAAGACACTACTACAACGGGCAGTTTACTTACCGCTGTTACTGATGGCTACGGTCTCAGCTTTGCGAGCAAGTCACAAGAACAAGTCTTGTCAATCGTTCTGGATGTCCTGAACCGTGCGGGTTCCGATGACCTCTATATACCGGCATCGATAAATGTCGAGTCGGCACGCGTCGCACTGGATAAGCCTGCGGATGTAGCCATTGGCGAACCGCTCGTGGTCACCGGTACGACGAACCGAAAGGTTGGGCACTCGATGCTCTTCACGGCTACTGGGCCGAGCGAGTTAACGCCTGTTATAGTGCCAGTTGAATCCGATTATACCTTCACAGCGACCTTCGACACAACCGGTGCCACAGCAGGGACTTACAACGTGAAAGTCGACGACGGCGACGGGCACACCGCGACGGTAACCGTCGGCCTGAGTGTAGGACCTGCGCCGACATCAACCCCAACACCAGCGCCAACAACTCCAACACCAGCGCCAACGGCGGTACCAACACCAGCGCCAACAGCAACACCAGTACCTGCGACACCGACACCTGAAGAGCCAGGCTTCGAGGCGCTATTCGCCATTGGAGGTCTGTTAGCAATCGCCTTCCTCGTACTGAGGATCCGGAAGTAAGCTAAGCTACTATACACACAAAAAGTAGAAAAGTTTGGGAGGGGCTTTTTTTATCCCTCTTTTTTTGTTTTTTACACCCGTTTTCTTTTTCAAAAAAAAAAACCTGTACTAAAGAAAAACGAAGCTACTCTGTTTTGCTGACATTATCCATTAAAAGAGAAAAAGTATAGAGAGTTTTTACTAAAGGCCTACTCCTGATTTAGGATAGGATTATCAGGGAGAGAAACGTACGTTTGAAGTCTTCTCGTCGTGAAATCTAGTGCGTGTATGTCATGGCTCAGGTTATCTCGTGCTAACTCTGTGAAAGTCATAATGCTAAAAGTGCGAAAATACTCTTTCTGAAGCGGGAAAAGAGCTCCTTTAGAAGCATATTCACGCCAAATAGCGCATCTCTCAGGATTTTTATCTATATCGAGCATTCAAAAACTAGGAGAAGAATCAGAGTGCGCCGAGAAAGACCATGCTATCCAGTTTGGTGAAAGTCCGACCTGAG
>CAZFWT010000020.1:0-20301 GCA_964522635.1 uncultured Halobacteria archaeon
TTCATGGACGATGCGATTGGTGGCTTGATCGCGGGCTGTATGACGAAGATGTTGGGATAAGGATAGATTGGTTTTTAGGGGACAACTTAAAAAGCATCGAGTTATTATCAATTAAAGGGGAGAGATGAAGTACAAAGTTGTGATCACCGAGGGAGAGGATGGTTGGTATGTTGTAGAATGCCCGGCCATACTTGGATGCGTGTCCCAGGGGAAGACTGTTGATGACGCACTGGAGAATATAAAAGGTGCAATTCAGGGCTGTCTCAACGTTCTAAAGGAAAGAAAGGATCGGGTTAAACCTCATCACACTATCGAGCTTATACGTTGATGGTTTTCTAGTTCTGCTTTAATGCCATGCAGGTCTTATTGAGTTAATACGCGTGATTTGTACCTCTCACTATTTTGGGAGTAGTGCAAATCTGAAGAAGACCACACTTGGAAACCGAACTTTGCCTTCGTGAACTCAACGAGCTTATCAATCACCTGGCTCTATTCTCAACCCGTCATTACCCATCTTCCATCACCACGCGTCTGCGGGTCGTGTCCACCATTAGTATTTTTTGATGTCTCCAGGCAGTACGAGAACTGAGTCGACGGCGCTATCTCTCGGTAGTAGACTGATCCACAGTCTATCTAGACTTTGTCAGAGTAGTAGAGTAACAACAGGGGAACGCCAGCACTTGCCCAAAAGGATATATAGACATAAGACATAGTATAGAAGCAGGTTTCGAAATGCTCGCCAAATTCGAGATATACAACGACGGGGAGTATTGGTGTGCACGGGGTATTGGCGAAGATATTTTCACTCAAGGTAAGACCTTTGAGGAACTGGTTATTAACTTAAAAGAAGCGGTTGAGCTCCATTTTGAGGACAGTATAGAACGCGGAGAATCGGTGAAAATAATTTCAATTTCCGAATTCGAAGTGGGATCTGTTGCAAAAATTGCCGGTAGTTAGCGGCCAGCAATTAATCAAACTGCTAACTCAACTTGATTATGAGATAATTCGACAAAGAGGGAGTCATGTTAGACTTAGAAAACAGACAATAATTGGCGAGCATACTATTACTGTACCGAATAACAAAGAAATTGCAAAGGGCACGTTGAATGATATATTAACCAAAGTGTCACTGTGGAATGGAATCTCCAAGAATACTTTGATTCAAATGCTCAAGAACTAGACCTAGCTGGTTTTTACACTCGTCACAATCGCTTCGCTACGAACTTTAGATTCCCTCAAATCATTCATTGTTCGTTAGCTCTTGGACAATGCGCAGATTATAAAACAATAACCCATCAAAAACTCGTTTCTACTTTCAACCCTTCTCCTCCGGTTCGCACCGGCATGGCGAGCGCGCCTTCAAGCTCCATCGCTGCCCGTATCTTCTCCTCGCTTCTTCCGGGCAGCACCAGCACCGAGCCGATACCACCCAGCTCGTCCGAGCCACCAGCTCCCGTCACTTTCGCGCCAAACGCACCCAACGCCTGTGCCACCTTCACGAGGCTGCTCAACCGTCGCGGCACCACCCCGATCGCATCCAGCAGCCCATGATTGATATTCAGCAACGTACCCAGTTTTGCTCTATCATCCGCTTCGATCGCCTGGATCGCCTCTGTCGTCAGCTCTTCGGCCGCATTGCATACGGCCTCGAAGATAGCAGGGAAGAGCTCTTTTCGTGCTCGCACACCGGCAATCAGTGCTTTGGTCTTCAAGCTGAGATCAATCGCTTTTGCAGTGTCCATACTCAGCGGTATGCTATCCACGCACCCGACGAGCAGCTTCAACGCGGGTAACTGCACGTGCTGCACCGCGCCCTGCTCCACGAGCACGTACCCACCATGGGTTGCGATGGCGGTATCAATCGGGCTCGCTGCACCCTGCACCAGCAGTTCAACCGCGTGCGCATCGTTCCGTATGCGCTCTAGATCGCTTCTGACGCCGAAATACTCCTTGAGAGCCGAGACGGTCGCAACACAGGTCGCGGCAGAGGAGCCCAGGCCTGCAGAGAGCGGGATCCCGGACGTTATCGCTACGTCTACACCCTCGTCACCGATACCGTAGCGCTCTTCAAGGTACTCGATTGCACCCGTGACGTAAGATAGCGCCTTTGCCGCCGTGCCGTAATCTTTATAGGGTCGTATTGTTTGCTCTGCTCCTTTTCGCGCCTCTAACTCCAGCTCCAAGCCGAATGTGGGAATGTTCTCGATAGTGATGTGATAGCCGCTCTTCTCCCGTGCGGTGACTTCGACGGTGAGCCGGCGGTCAATCGCCGTGGCCAGTGCGCGCTTGCCGTAGACCACGAAGTGCTCACCGAAGAGGATCACCTTCGCGGGGACCGATGCTCTGACTTTCTTCATGCTCTCTTTCTCTTCTCCGAAGATATTTTTCTTTCTCTTTTCCCGAACGAGAAGGGTTCAAGCGCAAACAGCTCCTCGAGCCGCTCGATATGCAAGTCACCTGCCGAGCCCAGGCCGACGCCAATGACCAGACAGCCTGCAGCCCTACCGGCCTGGAAATCCGTTCTGGTATCCCCAACGAGTATCGCGTGCTCGGGTATCACGGCGAGCCGTTCACATGCCTTGAACACGATCTCTGCGTCCGGCTTTCCGCGCTCCACGTCATCGCCGGTAAGAACCGCGTCAAAGTGGTCTGCGAGTTGAACATGCTCCAGGATCTTATCCACGTTCGCCCGAGGCGTGTTCGTGACCAGCCCCACTTTGAGCAGGTAGTCTTCCCGTGTACGGCGCAGTACCTCCTCGGAGTGGGGCATGAGCTCGACGAGCCCGATCAACTGCTGCTGCTCGCGGACGACGTACCAGGCAGCATCTTCACCAAGCTGTAACGCCGCGAGGTTATGCCGCAGATCAGGGCCCCAGCATCGTGCTCTAAACGTTTCTCGACTCATCTCAGGCTTGCGGTAGGTCTGCAACATTCTGGAGAAGGCCTGGTACCAGCTCTCGAACGAGTCGATAAGGACGCCGTCGAGGTCGAATAAAACGGCTTCTAGGTTTCGGTTGGTCATGTGTTAAAATCTCCTCAGTAAATCCTCAATCACTTCGAGCGCTTCGAGAATACCGCTTTTAACAAATGCGATGCGTAAATCCTCCTCAGAGATCTCTTTTGCGCTTCTTATCTTCTCATGGAGCTTTCCGAAGCTCGACCGGATGTTCTCGGGTGCCGCCATGTTACAGTTCGCGAATGTCCTTCACCAGGAAGTTACCGCCCTTCAGCTCGACGCCCAGCGCCTCAACCTGTTTGCCTGAGATCGCCGTTCTTATACGTTCCAGCGTTGCCGCCTCGCCCAGCACCTTCGCTTCCGCTAAGCTAATCTTCACGCACTTCTCGGTTGCTTCCCGTTTGAAGATCAAGGTGCAGCGTTCTTTAGCGGTTTCAAATCGTGCTTTAATCCTGAGGTCCCAGACCCCTTCGACGTCGCTGTGCACCATGCAGAAATTATCGATGATCCACCGGTTGCACTTCGGACAACGCTGAATGAGCCCGCTGCCATCATAAATCTGGGTTATCCGCCCACGTATCCGTGACCCTGACTCCAGAGTCTCAGGCATCCGCCTATCCTCCCCGGTTGCGAGTAGCTCGTTCAGGTGATCAGCTTCAATAACAACCGCATCGGGAAACCGCTCTGTAAATGAATCCAAGATCGCCAGTGCAGTCGCTTTGCCTCGCGCCTCCAGGATCTTTAACGCCTCTGGATGTACCTGATACCCGCGAGCAAGAACTTCGTTTAATATGGTTTCCGCAGCCGCTGAATAAGCCATATCCACATCTACTCTCTTTCCCGCACTGATAAATAAATACTTAACGAAAGAGCGGAACGCCGTTATTTTTATCCACTCGCCTCAAACGGGGTTTTTAGAACACTTATTAACTTCTAACCACTTCTTTTTCCCTGATGCCCACCTACATTGATCTCAACGTGCACGCGTATCCCGAAACTGATACGCCGGCAGAGGACCTTCTTCGCGTTGCGAAACGCTATGGCTTCGCACAGATCGCCATTACTAATTACGATAACCACGTGCTTCAGGACAGCTGGTTGGAGGATCTGATCCTCGGTGTTGAGATACAGGCGCAGACCGTAACGGAACTGAAGCGGAAGGTCCGGCAGCTCGGGGGCAGGGTTACCGTTATTGCGGTGCACGGCGGGGACGAGAAGATCAACAGAGCCGCGGTCGAGAGTCCGAAGGTGGACGTTCTGACCCATCCGTGCAGCGAGAAGGGGGAGGGCGCGTTAAGCTACGTGCTGGTGCGGTTCGCCGCTGAGAACGGTGTTGCCATCGATTTTAATATGAACGCACTCATCCAGAGCAGGCACGGCGAGCGCGCACGTATTCTGAGCAAGATGCGGGAGCAGTTGAAGCTCGTCCGGAAATACAAGGCGCCGATGATCATAACCAGTCACGCGCACTCCATCTACGAATTACGTGCCCCCCGGGAGCTGATCGCGCTGGCTGCGCTCTTCGGCATGACGAGAGAGGAGGCGACGCGTGCGCTTTCCGAGATGCCACAGGGCGTGGTGGAGAAGCGGTGGAAGAAGGAGCGCGAGGTGGAGGTGCTCTGATGGTGCGAAGAACGATGGATTTGCCCTTTTGCATGCTCTGCATGGTCTACACCCCACCCACACTCCGAGAGCGCCGCCGCTATCTTCGATTCGAGCTGCTCTGCGAGCGCCCGGTCGATAAAAGAGACGTGCTGAAGGCGATCTGGGACTCGTTATATGCGCTCTACGGCGATCTCGGCGCGAGCGAGAGCAAGCTCTGGCTGATCGATTATCAACCGCGCGAGGACGGTACCCGGGGCGCCGGCATCCTCCGGTGCGCCCATGATCGGGTTGAGGAGGTCCGTGCCGCGCTCGCCTGTATCCATGCGATTGACACTGCGAGCATCGGTATACGGGTCGTTAAAACGTCAGGCACGATAAAGGGCGCTTCAAAGTAACGCGTGCACCCGCTCATTGTGGCCTCGCAACACCTCCACGACCATCGCCAGATCGCGTTTCGTGATGATGCCCATAATCTTCCCCGATTCCCCGTCCACGACCGCAAGGACTTTCTTACTCGTCCCGCTCATGCGCTTAAGCGCTTCGACTGCGCTCTCCTCCTGCGCGATCACGGCCCCACTCGCGTGATCCCCGGACGGGAGCACGTCAGCCACGCGGAGCAGTTCACGCGGCTCTCCGGAGTGTTTCTTGAGCTCAGTGAGTGATATGATACCTTTATAGTCGCCTGACCCGTCAATCACGGCATAGTCGGTCGTTTTCTCCGCGATCATCTTTGCGCGCAGTGCGGGAAGCGGCATATCCGCGGGCACGCACGCATTATCTGCTCTCATCACCTCTCGCACCGTTACGCCATCCAATGCAGCAACGGCGATCGTTGCGCTCTCCTCTTCAGTCGCCGCTATGAACAGGAACACAGCGATGATCGATAACCACGGGTTGAAGGGAATGCTGATCTCCCCGCGTGTGAGCAGGATGAAGGGATTGGGCATGAAGCCCATAATGCCCATGACGAGCGCAAACGCCTTGCCCACAAAGACCGCGCGCCTCGTCGCCGTGAGGAACTGCACGCGTTTGGCCATGAAAGCGCGTAAGACGCGGCCGCCATCCATAGGAAATGCGGGTATGAGATTGAAGGTGCCCAGGATCACGTTGAGGAGCCCGATGCTGAAGAGGATAATGAGAAGCGGCTCGAAACGCACCAGGTTGCCCCGAGAGATCCCGAAATGAGCTACCAAGAAGGTGCCGCCGAGCGCAAAGCTCATTAATGGGCCCGCAATCGCGATCCTCCACTCCTTCTCAGGCTCTCGCGGCAAATCCTCCATCAGCGCCAGGCCGCCGAAGATGAAGAGCGTGATATTCCGGATCTTTGTCCCGTACTTCATCGCGACGTAGGAATGGGACAGCTCATGGAGCAGCAGCGAGAGGAAGAAGAGGAATGCTGCCACAAGTGCGAGCGCATAGCGAAATGGCCGTGAGAGGTTCGCCACATCGCCCAGGCCCACCGGCTCGGGCCCCTGCGCGAACATAAGCACAATGAGCGGGAAGATAAGCAGGAATGTGACATGGAGCTGTATTGGAATGCCAATGACTCGACCAACCTGTATGGAAGCGCGCATCGATTCTCCTCGCGGTAACCCGATACTTATTTATACTGCCTTCCACTCATAAAGAGCATTATGGAAATACAATTATCGTCGTTATACGGGCAGGGTTTGTATACCGATCGGGGCATCTACGTGGGGAAGGTTGAGGATGTGACTGTTGACATCAAGGATAAGCGAATCTCAGGCCTCGCCGTGAAGAACGTCAGTCCCAATGCGTTTAATGTGGGCAGGAAGAAGGGCGTGATCATTCCGTACCGCTGGGTCACCGCGATTGGGGACATCGTGATCGTTAAGCATGTGAGGCGGCAACTCTCGGAAGAGCACGAGGAAGCAGAGGAGCACGAACGATAGGCCGGGTTAGGCCAGGCTAGAGCGGAGCGGCGCCAAACAGGACAGCACGGATCAGATCCGGGATGACGGCTCAGAGCTGGGTGAGGAATGAGCCCGCGGAGAAGGAGCGCGAGATTTACGCGGCGATCAAGGCGCTACCCCCGCTCATTGTGCGTGCCGATGGCCGCAACTTCCGTCGGCTCTTGCAGACAGATTTCTCAAAACCGTTTGATGCACGATTTGCCACCGGCATGGCAGATGCCGTGACGCTCTTCTTTGAGCAGAGCGGCTTCGACCCACTTCTTGCGTTTGTCTTCTCCGATGAGGTGAATCTCTGCTTCACGCACGTTCCGTTCAGAGGCCGGCTGGAGAAGCTCGATTCGGTCATTGCTAGCTATCTGGCAAGTGCATTAACGCTCGTGCTGGGATTTACCGAGCCCATTGCCTTCGATGCACGGGTCATTCCCATCTGCGACCTTGAAGATGGATTAAGGGCGTATCTCGCGCACCGGCAGGCGGAAGCGTGGCGAAATCATATCAATGCGTATGGCTATTACGGCCTGCAAGCGCTGGGTCTGAGCAAACGAGCGGCGGAAACGCGCGTGAAAGGGATGAAGGCGAGGGAGGTGCACGAGCTGCTGTATCGCCAGGGTATTAACCTGAACGAGACGCCCTCGTGGCAGCGGCGTGGCATGATCGTGGCGAAAGAAGCGTACGAAAAACCGGGCTACGATCGTAAGGCAGAGCGAGCGGTAACGGTAACACGGTTCAGAATCGTTCAACTCAGGGAGCTGCCGCTCTTCGGCACTGAGGACGGGCAACGGCTGCTCACCCGCCTCGCCGCGCGCGAAGCGATCCCTATAGGAGATAAGGGCGTTGTTTGAACCGCAGACCGTCTTCGGCGTGCGGCTGTACGCTGCCAGGGGATCAGTGTCAGGGCCGATGAGGCTCGTGATCGGCGGGCTCCACGGTGACGAAGGTCTGTTCACGGCACCCATTATCGAGCGATTGGTCACTGAGGAGCTCACTGCAGGCGAAGCGATACTGGTGCCGAGCCTCGTTGAGGGAGGCAGCTACATCGGCGTCCTCACTGAGGAGTATCATAAGAGCGCCGCGGGTCAGCTGCTGCTCAGGCTCATTCGCAGATACAACCCCCAGTTCTATTTTGAGCTCCATGCCTACGGTCAGCAGTCGTATGAGCGCTTAACCGATCCCGGGCGTGTAAAAAAGATCGGTGTGCCGCACTTCATCGAGCTGGGGAACGGGATCCTCATCGGCTCGATTGCGCCATTACTCCGCCGGCGATTCACAATCGAGGACTTCTGCATGACGATTGAGGTGCCGAAATGGAAACGTGAAGAAGCGCAGATCAGCGAATCCGTGCTTGAATTGTTACGGATCGCGCTCGCGAGCCGCGATCGAGCCGCGTTGATGCACACGTATAGAACGCGGTATCCGGCGCAGGTGAAGCAGGCGGAGGAGCTCTTCAACCGTTATTATCACCGTTTTTTAAAGCCATTTTGATTTGAGCACGCACGCACGTAAGTAAGAACCAGTGAGTGGCACAACTGCCCGCTCGTTCGGAAAACGATCGGTATGCGAAATTGTTATATAGCCGTTCCTTCTTAAGTTATTGAACGATAGAATTACGGTGCTGAGGCGATAACCGCATGTTCAGACTCACGAAACGCGTATTTGTGATCATCAGAGTGGTCTGGAAGTATCACCTGATCTCATCCCTGCTGGGCTTCTATCGGAGCTTTGCGAAGGGCGGCATACCCACCGAGCCTATCTGCGCACCTGCGGAGGGCTGGGAAGAGGAGGGCGAGCGAGTGAGATTGGCACTCACCGAGCTCGGGCCCACGTTCATCAAGTTAGGCCAGTTGCTGAGCCAGCGGCCGGATATCGTGCCGCCACCGATTATTGTTGAGCTGCAGAAATTGCAATCCGGCGTCGCTCCGCTACCCTTCGAGCAGATCAACCGTTCCATTACCTTCCCCTGTGAATGCGTTGACGAAAAAACCGGCGAGAAATATTCGACCTGCCGCCAGCTGGAGGACGTCTTTGAGAAGATAACTAAGGAGCCGCTCGCAAGTGGCTCGATCGCGCAGATTTACCGGGCGAAGTTGGAAGGGAACGAGGTAGTCTTAAAGGTACTTAAACCTGAGATCGAGCGTGTGATTGACGCGGACCTCAGGCTGCTCAGGTTGATGCTGCCGGTGGGTGCGCGGCTCCTCCGCGTGAAAGGCTTCGATCCCGAGCTCATCGTCGATGAGCTCTCGACCATGCTCAAGAATGAAATTGATATGCGACTCGAGGCACTGCATATCGAGCGGTTCCAACGGAACTTCAAGGACTGGGAGAAGGTCGTGATCCCGCGCGTCTACTGGGAGTTCACTAATAACCGGGTCATCGTGATGGACTTCATCAAGGGGCCAACGGTGGGCTCGCGGCCACCGCTGAGCGATGAGCAAGCGCGGTATTACGCGAACCTGATCACGAAGGCGTTTCTGCAGATGGTCTACGTCGACGGATTTTTCCACGCTGATCCGCACAGCGGTAACATCATCCTTCTTCCGGAGGACGGAAAGATCGCGTTCCTCGATTTCGGCGCCGTCGGCCGGCTGAGAGAGGAGGTGATGCTCGATGCGCTCGAGGTCTTCTACGCCTTTTTCACGGGCGACGTGAGCAAGGCACTCAAAGGGTTTCTGCAGCTCGTCAATATAACAGAGAAGGACATCGATATCGATGCATTTTACGCAGATCTCGACGAGCTGATCGAGAAATTTCAAGCGGGCCGCTACGAGAAGGGGCAGGGCGACAACCTCGCGCGGCTCTCGCTCAAATATAAACTCCCGGCGCCCCGTGCTTTCGTCGTCCTGGAACGGGCGGTCTTGCTCATTGAGGGCGTCTGCAACAATTTGTATCGCTACTATGACATCAAGGAGGCCATTGCAGAGCAGTTCAGTGTCCAGGAGCTGCTGAAACAGGAGATCAAGCGCGGCATGAAACGGCTCAGCGACGCTTCAGTCAAGTTGGTCCGCAACTTACCGGACATTATTGATCATTATAGTGAATACCGGCCGCAGAGTGCATCGGAGACGACTTTAGAGCGGCATGCATCATCGAACGCTCACTACGCACCGTACGTCGTTGCGGGCATCATTGCTGGCATCGGTCTGCTCTTCCCACTCTGCTCCTCGCTCGGCGGCGTGAACGTCACACCGCAGGCAAATGCGTTCGTGCCGCTGGTCGCACTGGTGCTGGCGGCACTCGTTACGCTGTTTGCCAATTCGCGGCGATGAACTGATGGCCTGCCGGTCGCACCCAGCGTCGTTGTTGACACCGAATGTTATTACAACCAGAACGGATCACCGCAAGATATTCGCCGCTTCCTGAACCGCGCCAGCCTTGCCGAGGATGGTCACGAGATCGCCATCCATGAGCTGGGTGTCGCCATGTGCGATCAGCGATTTGCCTTCTCGCCGTATCAGAGCGATCAGAGTATCCTCAGGCAGCAAAATATCTTTGATCGCCTTCCCGATGATGCGCTTATTCGAGACCTCCACCTCGAGGATATCGCCTTCCTCCGTGACCTCGCACATGGTAAAGAGGTCAGGATGGCCAACCATACCATCGAGCATGAGCGCGGTTGCGGTAACGGGGCTAATGGAGCGAATCCCGAGGTCGCGAAAGGCCTGCAGGTTCTCCGTCTTATTCACCCGCGCGACCAGTTTCTCGTCGGTGAACCCGAACTTCGTCTTGGCGATCTGGCAGACCAGGAGATTGGTGTTGTCCTGATCCGTGGTGGCGACGAGGTACTTGGCGTGCTCGATTCCGGCCTTCTTGAGGACCGTCAGATCCTCCGCGTCGCCGTGCACCGCCGGTATCCCCAGCTCCATCGCCTTCTTAACGTTCGCTTCGTCATTATCGATGATCACAACGTTCTCGCACCGTTTGAGGAACCGTTCGGCGAGGGTTCGGCCAACGCTGCCGCCACCGATCAGCAGGATCTCCATAGGTATTACTCCTGTTTGTTCTGCGATAAATCTTGCGGCTATGCCCGTGGCGAGCACCGTGACGATGATCGTGATGAACATCAAGCCAAGGAGGCTGGTCGCCTCTGAAGTGAAGCCCAGAAGCTGCAATCGCAGTGCGAAATAGACCGCCATCGAGGCCGGGACCACACCTCGCGGACCCATAGCGGCGATGAAGAGCTTCTCGCCACGGTTCAAATCTGCAGTGCGGGTGGATGCGAAGACTGCAAGGGGGCGGATAAGGAGCAGCAAGATGAACGCAAGGAGCAGCCCGCGGAGCCCGATAGCACGCACAGCGTCGAAATCGATGAAGGCCGAGAGGATAATGAAGATGACGGAGAGCAGGATGATCGAGAGATCCTCCTTGAAGCTCTTGATGGTCTCTTTATGCGGCACGTCGGCGGAGCCGATGACGATCCCGAATATGGCGATGGCGAGCACGCCGGATTGCGTGCCAATGTTCTCCGCACCGACGAATGCGGCCAGGAGGATGGAGATGGTGAAGAGTCGGGCATACTGCTTGGTGAGGAGCGGCACCTTCCGGAGGATGAGAATGAGCAGAAACCCACTTGCCAGCCCGAAAAGGATACCGTCGAAGATCCGGAGCACGAGGAGTTGGAGGACTTTAATGCCGGTGAGCGAGGCGACGATCCACTCGAAGACCACTGCGGCAAGCACCACACTGACGCCGTCGTTCAAGACTGCCTCAGCCTGCAACGTATGGGCAACTCGCGTATTCACCGTGATCTGTCTGAGGATGGGCGTGATCACCGTAGGCCCGGTTGCGGCAATAAAGGCGCCGAAGAGCAGGGCGATCGCGAAGGGGATATCGAGAAGCATGTACGCGACAAGCGTGGTGAGTATTACCGTAATGGCCACACCGACCGTCACCAGCGAGAGAATGCTGCGCTGCATCTTGCGGACCTGCCGGAGATCAATGTCGAGCCCACCATCGAAGACGATGATAGCCACGGCAACTCCGACGAGCAGCTCGATCCCACTACCGAACCTGCCGGGCTCCACCAGGCCGGTCACTTCCGGGCCCAGGATAATCCCCGCCGCCAGTAAGAAGACGATACTCGGGATTTTTACTACGCGGCCGAGCATGTGTGCGAAGATGCCAATGATCATGACGGCCACGAGCGCGGTCAACACGTAGATGGTGCTCATGCGAGTTTCTCCCCAGAAATTGGAGTAATTTCGTTAGTGCGAATCTGCATTCTATCTATTCGCGCCCTGCGGTTAAAGAACTTCCGGCGAACCGAGAGATGGGCGATGTTCCCAGCGCCTGAGTCCGCTGTGAAGGGGGGACGAGCGGAAGCAGTAGTGGCGGTCGGTTGGAACGCCTGAGCGAACTGTTATTTAAGGTGCGGAAGAATGGTAAGGTATTAAGTCCATGATAGAGAGCTCTGAAGGGCTTCGCATAGCTGAGTAACTATACAACAAACAGTTAATCGCTGAGCTGCGTAACCATGTTTCTCTTCGGACACCTGGGGATCACGCTGGGGATCGCCGTGCTACTCTTCCGCGTGCTGAAGATCGAGCCGGATCGGCAGCTTTATGGCGCGATACTCATAGGCGCGATCCTTCCGGATTTGATTGATAAGCCGATCGGAGAGATCCTGCTAGCGGACTCGCTCTCGAACGGCCGGCTCATTGCGCACACACTCCTCTTCGCCGTTATACTCATACTCATCGGCCTGTGCGTATACAACCGGAATGGTGAGCTCTGGGGGTTACTGCTCGGCGGTGCTGCGCTGCTACATCTCTGCGAGGATCAGATGTGGCTCATCCCTGAGACGCTCTTGTATCCGCTCTTCGGGTTTGCATTCCCGCAGGGCTTTGTGGAGCCGCACTGGTGGGAGTATTTCATCGCTGCATTCTTCCGCACCTATTCGCTTGCGCCCGATGCGGCATTTGCACTGTATTCCGAGCTGATCGGGATGACCATTCTGGCACTCTTCGCGGGACAGCAGCTCACCCTCAACCATCGGAATGCTCACGAAGCCGGGTAGGTAATATGGTGCTCTATTGTGCCCGTCCTGGGTTTCGCACCGTTTGGAACATGACTGAATGGATGACTGGATCATGCACCTGAGAGCTACTGGTAGCTGGAAGAGCCCACGCAGGCTCGCACTGATTGCAGGCGGAGTGGCGCTCCTCGCGCTTGGCGTATGGTTCAGCGCTCCTGCACCGGGAGGTGATATTCTTGTGCTCGATGCAGCCGCCATGACCGTGGTGCTTGATGAACTCCCGGCAACGGAAGAGGCTGCAATTGCTTGCGCGGAAGAGGAGATCAGTAACGTTACGGGCGTGCCAGCAAAAGAAGTGGACCGGTATTTCACGCTGCTCAACAGCTCGCGCACGCGGTACCAGTGGCAGCTCGTGTACAATGTCTCAAACAATCCTGACCTCGCGGTTTTACTTACGCTCAGGATCATGCCGGACGAAGGGTTCGCCATTGCGGACGAGTACCTCAAAGACCTGCTTGGATCTGACTATTTCTTGACGCATTTCACGCCTGAGCGATTCGATGGCACGACGAACACCGTGTATTATTCCGTCGTATATTCACTGCCAGGAGATGAGCTCGTATTGCCGATGTGGGTACGATTGAGCTACGAGCGAACTGTGACCTGCCGCCTGACCGCGCCGCAGGAGATCGCCATAACGCGAACACGGGCCGAGGAGCTCGCACAGCAGCAGGGCGTGCCTGATCCGGTCTCGAGCTCTCCGGACCTTAAGAACGGCATTATCTGCTGGCGCGTCGTCTGGCAGCATACCCCGACCGAAGAGGATTATGAACTGCAGCGGCTCTATGGCGTGGAGATCCACGCTACGACGGGTGAAGTATTGACGACGCTCCGGTACGTACGGCCGACGCCGGCATCGTCGGCATCGCCCGCACCGATTCAGGTCGCGCAGATCATTGCGCTGCTCGCGGAGCTGGGTGTGACGGGATTAGAAGACGGGGCGAGCTTCGAAGTGCGCGTCTTTAACGGCTCCGACGAGGTGTTCGCGGTAACCAAGAGCTTTGGCCGGCTCGTGGTGCAGCAGGGCGCGAATGCCCACGCGGACATCACGCTCTGGCTCGACCGCGAGCTGATCGTGCATGCGCTGCAGGCTGATGATGCGCTCGCATATCTGCAGGAGCACGCCAGTAGTGGAAACGTGCGGGTGGAGTTGCACGAGAACGCGGTGGTCCTGCAGAAGAAGGGGTATATGCAGTTGTATGAGCGGTTGAAGGGGTAGAGGGTGTGTATGCGCGCGCTATCTACGCTTCTTCACGAGTATATATAAATAAGATTGGCGATGGATTCATCCCACAACGTAATAACCGCATCTGCACTGTAGTTGCTCGTCACCATGGGATGAACGAACTAACGAGTCTTTGAACTTCACTGCCAGGCACCGGTATCAACGAATAGGTAAGGCACGTGTTATCCCTCAAAGAGATAATGGTCATGTCCTCCTTTCGTCCTCTACGTAGGTGATTATACTTGTCTGTGGCAGGGCAGCCAAGCTCATGCCCAGGCGTTTGCACCAGTTCTACAGATCCCGGCAAGAAAGCTCTACCAGAGCCTACTTCATGCCCCCCCCTCAAGATCGCTGATTCGATGAGGACAAGCCGTTACCGCAGAAGATCATCGCCTGGTAATGTTGTACGTTCCAGGTCATGTTATCTCATGCTTGAACCCCAGGGAGGCCGATGAAATTCAGGCCTGGAAAAGGATCAGAGTTCAACCGCTTCTTCGAGCACTGCTGCGATGAAGGGGTTTTTGTCACGCACCAGCTGCTCGAACTCCGCCGGGGTATAGCAGAGCGGCTCGATGGGCAATTCGGTCAGCTCGAGGACCGCGCCGATTCGTTTGTGGAACCGCTCAGTGAACTCGCCCACGATCAAGAGATCAATATCGCTACCCTCGTTCAACTCGTGCCGTGTATAGGAGCCGAAGGCGAGTATCTTGCTCGCCCGGTAGTGCGTTCGCAGCTGCTGTGCTAGTGCCCGTAGCTCGGCGTCTAGCTCTCGATACAGCTCTTCACCTCGGCTAAGATCAAGCCGGCACAACTGATGCATTCGTCCGCATCCTCCTGTTCATAGTATTCGCCTGGCACCAGGTCTCCTGCGATACCGTTGGGATAGCGCGAGGATATGTAAACGCCGTCCAGGACTTTTGCCTGCCTCGTTAATCGCATAAATGCACGGTCACTGCGTCCAACATCCTTGACCAATTCGAAGATCGAGTGCGTTAAGACCTTGCGATAGCCGTGCAGGTAGAGCAGAGCTTTCAAGGCCTTTTCCGCACTCTGCTGCGATTGAAAACATGCCCACTCATAATCACCCGATTCCAAGCTATTACGCGCGCTGCTCAAATCCTTCTCCGCCTGCTTGAGCCAGCGCAATGCTTCATGCTGATTACCGCTCATACGTACAAGAACCCCTTAATTCGTTCATCGGAGCCGGATTATTAAATAGTTAGCTATCTCATTCATCGTTTCGTTAGTTACACCGTACAGATGAGATGAAGGGGCTGGAAGGATCGGAAGTGCCTCTGGCCTGTCGCTTACTTATCTGCGGGAGCACGCCGATGGCGGGAGCGTGCGGGTGGAGCTGCGTGATCTTGCAGAAGAAGGTGGTATACGGGGTTGTATGAGCGATTGCAGCCCGGAAATGCGCGCGGGTACTGGGATGCAGAGCATGAGCAGAAGATAGCAAGCTTTAAATGCTTAAGGTTATATTATTCGCTCATGAACCGAAGATGTGTGATTTTAGCTGCCGCAGCCGTGGCGGCGATGGTGATAGTGATGGGAATAGCGGTAGGAGCTGGCAGTGTTGCGGATCACGTGGTGATCAGTGAGGTGCTATCAAACCCGGTGGAGGGTGAGGATGATGGGTATCGGTGGATAGAGCTCTACAATCCAACAGGCGAAGCAGTAGATATTTCTGGCTGGACAGGTGGCAGTACCGAAAATCCTGACCAGTTCACGATCCCGGAAGGGACAAGTATGGGCGCATATACCTGCTATCTCATTGGCGAGATCGAAGTTTTTCCCAAAGATCATGAGGCGGATCTTGCAATCGCAAACAGTCGTGAAGACGCACACATATTCCTCAAGACTGCATCCGGAACGATCGTTGACCAACTGGGGTGGGGCGCCAGCGCCGTCTACGAAACTGCTCCCTGTAGCATACCTGAAGAAGGCAAGAGTCTGCAGCGAAAAGTTAACGATACAATCGATTCTGACGGTATCCACGGTCCTGGCTGGGATACGGATAATAACGCTGCAGATTTCTTCATTGGTGCGCCGGATCCACGGTGCAGCGAATATGAACCGGTGCCCCCGCTACCCGAACTCGCACCGCTCATCCTCTTCGCCACCGGACTCTGCATGCTCGCCGGGTACATGCTACTAGCACGACGACGCACGCGGTGACTGACCGATCCATAACCACCTGGATCATCAACGGAGCGGCTATGCGCGCAGACAGCAGAGTAGATGCCCCACTCCCGCTTCGCTTCCCAGGTCTGGATCTCGCCTTGTAGCGGGACAGCCTCGCAAGCTTCTCATCCATAAGCGAGTTCGTAAGCAATGTCATCCTGGAGCCGAGGGCTCGATAGCCCCGCAAGCTTTAAGTCTACAAACTACAAATACGTAAACATGAACCGTACCATCTCGATTAGGCCGACTGACGAGCTGATGAAGAAGCTCGAGAAGTTGGGGTGGATTGAGCAGAAGGAGCGATCCGTGTTGCTGAGGCGCATTTTAATGACGGGTCTCGATGAGGAATTAAAAAGGCGTGCGCTCGCCTTATACCGTGAGCGAAAGGTATCGCTGGCGAAAGCGGCTGAGCTTGCGGATATCTCCGTGAGGGAGATGATGGATCTGATCAAGGAAAGAGGACTCGCGCTCCATATCACGAGTGAAGAGCTCCGGGAAGATTTCGAGGCTGCACTGCGGTGACGAACCACAAGATCTGGGTCTTCGATTCCTCACCCTTGATCTATCTGAATAAGGTTGGGCTAGCGTGGGTGCTCGATGAGTTAGAGGGGGAGAAAATCATACCTCCCGAAGTCTATGAGCAGGTAGTAACCCGAGGTAAGACCCGGGGAGACGCGGATGCGTTCATTACGGAACGGTTGGTGGAGCAGGGGGTAATCACGGTTGTGCCGGTCGAGAGCGATTTCAAGGCTCGGGTTCGTGGTCTTCGAGCTGAGCTGCATGAAGGCGAATTGGACGTGCTTGCGCTCGCCGAGAAGAAGAGCGGGACAGCCATTTTGGACGAGAGTATTGCCCGTGAGGTAGCGACCGTTTTCCAGATCGAAGTTCACGGCACGCTCTTTTTGCTCTTTTTCATGGTACGAGCTGGAAAGTTGAAGAAGGATGAAGCGCGGGAAAAGGTGAACCTGATGATCCACAAAGGATTCCGGCTCGGGCATGAGGAGTATCTCGCCTTTTTGCAGTTACTCGAAAAGCTGTAAAGCGACTCTTTTGCGCTTCCCGGGCTGAGTGAGCTGCAACGCTGCGGGCGGATACTGCATGCATGCGCTCCACTTCAGTCGTCGAGCGGCCGATGCGACTGCTGGTGACGCGCGGGCGACCGCTGGCGCAGCGAGTGCCGAGTCATGATTTTCCTAGTTATACCACCGCCGCCCCGCAGATAAGCTGACTCTTTACGGAATTTCACGATCTTCGCGTGCGAGTGCACCGACCTGGAATCAAGTGCGGCTGCACTGTCGATCAATTCACCGATATTCCGAGCCAGTTCTGGTTTTGACAGGGTATCGGTAAGCCGCTGACAAATCCCGATGAGCTCTTCTATGACCACAATCACACAGCCATGTACCAGTACCTCTTTATCCTCAGTCTTCAGCCAGGGCGTATAGGAGGCGAGTACAGATAATTCATGTGTGAACTGAGCAGCAAGCGTGGTGATCCGGATGTTCATCTCCCGCTGCCGGCAGTCGATCGTCAGGTCCATATCGCGCCATTGCTGTAGCAGCGACTTCATCATATAGCGCTTCTTAACGAGATCTTCGATCTCCTGGAGCTGTGATATATTCTCCCTGAGCGCCTGCTGCCGCTGCTTCAAATCACCGAGTATCCGCTCCCGCTTCGCTTCCCAGGTCTGGATCTCGCCTTTGTAGCGTGACAGCCGCGCCAGTTTCTCCGCCATAAGCGAGTTCGTAAGCTCGGTCGTCCTGGGTGCATCCTTACGGGAGGAGCCGAAGAGCTTATTGAGCCGCTGCATCTGGAGTTGGTTCACGTAGGTACCATCAGTCCATTGGTTGTGGTAGCTATATAAAGCTTGCGGTTTTCAGAACCTAACCTAAAGATCGAGAAGCCTGGAGAAGTGCCTTCTTTTTTCTTCCTGCTTCAGAGCTAGCTGCGAACGGGATGGGATAGTTCAACTTTACTGAAACAAAACCGTACACACTCTGCAGTGGTGAGAAACTGAAAGTTGAGATCGGAGCTTTTAGTGACGGAACGTTCTCTAAAAAAGGAGAACTTGAAATATCGGGGAAGGGACAACTTATTGTTTAGGGGGTGTGGGTCCAACTTATATCCAGACCGTCGCTTTTACAATTCAAAATTTAGAGTATCTTGCGTTTTAATTGACTATGATAAGTGGACAAGTAGCAATACAAACTACGGAGGGACGGGGGTAAATTCTGAGACACACATCACATATCCCTATCCCGAGCTGTGTACAATCGGCCTCTTCGGTGTTGGTCTGCTCACGCTTGTCGGCTACATTCGCTACAGTAGAAGAACCCTAAAATTGAGTGTCGAGAAGCTCAGTTTATTTTACTTCTCGTGCTCATCTTTTGCCATACTGGGCGAAGCTGTGTTTCTTGAGCTTTGCTTTGAGTTCCCCGCAGGTAACGTTGTTACTACTTGTTCCTGCTTTATATCTGCTTGGGATCTGCCTCGATTAGAAGGGGAAAGGGTTTATAAAACGAGGAAAATAAGAAAGGTTACATGAAACCATTAAGGGTTATGATCTTCATCGCGCTCATTCTGGCGCTCCTGTACTTCCGTACAGTTCACTGGCTCGTCCACGCCTGGCTCACTGACCCGTGCTATTCGCACGGTTTTCTCGTTAGTATCATCTCCGCCTTCCTCGCCTGGCGCGCGCTCCGCTCCGCCCGTGCTCCTTTGCCCGAACGTGAGCCAGGCCCGTACCGCAACGGTCTTTACCTCTTCGCCTGCGGGCTGCTGATCTACATTCTGGGGTTCATCGCCATCTTCCCCTTCCTCATGGCCGTGTCGTTCTTGTTCACGCTCAGCGGTTTGATCCTGTACTTCTATGGCACAGCGTTGACGCGTGCGCTGCTCTTCCCGGTCGCGTACCTCAGCTTCGCCATCCCGCTGCCCGCAGAGCTCCTGGATGTACTGGGCTACCATCTCCAGGCGCTCTCCGTGCGCTATCCCGCTGCGCTGCTCGCGCTGCTCGGCGTTCCCGTCACACGGGTCGGCGCTGAGATTCACCTTGCCCAAGCGGCTTTCACCGTCGGGCTGCCCTGCAGCGGGATGAATTCGCTCATCGCGCTGCTCGCGCTCGCCGCGCTCTTCATTTACCTGCTCCAGTGCCCGTGGTACCGGAAAGCCGCGCTGCTCTGCGCCGCCGTGCCCATCGCGATCTTCGCGAATATCGCTCGCGTCACCGCGCTGCTCCTGATCGCGCACGCGTACGGCGCGGAGTCAGCGACTGGATTTTACCACACACTTTTCAGCCCGTTGCTTTTCATTATCGCCTTTATATGCCTGATCGCGCTCAGTATACCTGTGGGCTGCAAGGTCCGCGTCTAAGTTCCCTGTCGAGCATCTCCGATGGTTACCGACAAAGAAAGCGACGAGACGTTTGGAGACTTCTTCGAGGACTATGCAAAGATCTTCGGACTGCTGGTGCTTGCGTTCGTCATTATCTTGCTCTTCTCCACACCCTCCATGATCCTCGCCAAGCAGGTCACGATGATCGGCACCGAGCTCTCATATGCAACCGGCGAAGAATTGCCGGTGCGTACGAAGCTGGATCTGGGGAATACCGAGCATATGCAGGCATTTCCCAAACAGATCGGCGAGTGGACTGCGTTCGATTACAATACCACGAGGCTGATGGAGCAGCTGGGGGCTGATGTGGTGCTCATGCGCGCCTACTCGCATCCACAATTCTATCAACCTGTGTTCTTCCTCATCATGCAGTCGAATAACCGTACGAGCTTTCACCCGCCCATCATCTGCTATCCTGCTCTGGGGTATACCATCGAGGATGAGGGCAAGGAGATGGTCACAGTACATAACGTGAGCTGGGTAGAAGACCCGTGGCTGTCCAAGCCTGATATGAGGCGGAACGAAGCAATCCTACCGGTGAAAAAGCTCGTGGTCGTGAAGAACTCGCCCGATACGGGCAAGATTATTGAACGGCGTGTCGTGCTCTATTTTTACGTGAAGGAGCCGCCACTGAGCTCTGATACCATCACTATGGTGCGAGTAGAGGCGCTTGCACCAACGGACGGCTCGTATGAAGGGGTCCTCAATGTATCCCGGGAGTTTATGGGTTACACGATCCCCCTCATGTTTGAAGTGCAGCGCCCGGAGCGAAGCTTCTTTGCCTCGCTCGCCACGGGCTCTATCGCAGATAAATTCGTGCTCCTCTTGCTCTTCCTCGCGCCTGTTGCTGTTATCTTCTTTCCCGAGCTGCGTGCTCTCGCGGACCGAAGGTCGCGCACCTGACCCGAGGTGCGATGAAAACGACGCGCGCTCGTTAACGGCAGGTGAGACGCGCGATTGAGCACCTGCCGATCTA
>CAZFWT010000020.1:20401-25471 GCA_964522635.1 uncultured Halobacteria archaeon
GCGAGCCGAATGAATGAGCAAGGCGAAGAGGATGAGCCCATGGAAGATAATGCCGTACCTGGCAAAGACGTCCCCGTGCTCGGCTGCATACGCCGTGACGAGCTCCGCCGCACCGATGAGTAGCAGGTACAGGAGCGTGATAAGGGCACGGCGTCGGAAGAACGATTCACCGGTCAGCACTGGCGTATCACCAGGTAGCCTCGATTCTGCCATCTGGCTATACCTAAGCGCAGATGCAAGGTAAAGGTTTCTTCTTCCACGCGCATCGCCGCCGCGCGCTGAAGCGGATACTTGTCAAGAAGAGATGGCAAGCGCTCATACTCCTCGACTCGTATTTTGATACAAAACTTGACGGGCACATGTCCTCATCAACGGCTTCTGAACCGTCCGTTGCGAGCAGTTGCTCACGTTGAGCAATGTTGTCCATCGGAAACTTTATATACACCACAAAAATGTACTATCCTATAAGATGATCTCCTCAGTAACGACGACCACCACCACCACAACGACGACCACGACGACAGCGACGGCAATTGGGGTCTCGCATACCGCTGTCTACGGCGCGCTCGCCGTCTGTATCCTCATCGTTCTGCTCATTGCGAAGGAACTGCTCAGCGCGTATGGCGAAGAAGGCGAAGCGAAGCGAAGCGGCGGCCGCGCGGCGGAAGAAGCGGAAGGTGGCACGTGTGTCACGGCAAAATCGCTCGCCCGAAATCTCAGCGCCGCAATCTATCCGCTGCTCTTCTGTTTCATCATCATCGTCGCCGTTAAGGTACTGGAGGTGCTCTGAAAGATGGCAGAGAAGAAGAAGGGGATAGTGAAGGCTGATCTGACACGGGCTTGCATCCACACGGCGTTGATTGCGTTTTTCATCATCTGCACGGCCTCGCTGGCGCTGGCGAATGGCCCCTCGATCACCGTGACACCGTCGAACTTCACTCCTGGAGACCTGGTTACCTTAAACGGAACCGGATTTAAGGCGAACGAGAATATCACGCTCACGACCACGGTCACCTGCTGGAAGCCAGTCGTTGACGGTCAATGTGAATGTGATATGGAAGACTTTGAGATCCTTCCCGGCGTTCGGTTCGATTTGAGCGTCCGAGAAGTGAAAGATCATGTCTCGGTCTATATCAAGAAGGGTATCTGGTTGCCCATCGGCCCTGGCACGCCTGGATTCACCTTCGTGTACAACGCAGCCACGAAGACCTCGAATGTATCAAGCGTGAAGATCCCTACCGGCGGGAGATACAGCATCGACGTGATCGGCGATGCGGTCGACGGTGCCAAGAATTGCACGATGACCACGACGGCAACGATGGTGATTCAGGCAGATGGAAGCGGGGCATTCTCCCAGGTATTTGATACTACAGGGATACCTATCTGTTGCATGAGGGTTACGGCCACCGGTGAGACCTCCGATCCCTGTACTGTTGACCTGCAGTTGTGCTTGAAAGGGGACGCCAGCAAGGATGGGCATGTGAATGCTTATGATTGCTGCTGTATCGCACGATATTGCTGTGAGATCCCGGGATACGATAACTGCACGATCTGCTGTACTTCCGCAGATGTGGACGGCACTTCCGGCGTCACGGGCGATGATGCACGCTACCTGGCGAGATATCTGGTAGGATTGGAGGATGAGCTACACTAGGAGGGAAGAGGAAGTAAAGATGAGAAGCAGAATAGTAGCAGGAAGCTTGGTACTGGCGATCACTTTGATCTCGCTTATAGTACTCACTATGCCCGCACTGGCAGATATGCCCCACTCCTCGATCATCATCGGTGACCTCTCGGTCCCGCAGGGAGGGACAGCCACGGTTTCTATTACGATCACTGAAGCGACCAATAATATCAGCAGTGTCGATCTGGAGCTGACGTACGATACTGCAGTAGTTGTGCTCATGAACGTTACGAACAGCGACTTCGATAACTTCTTCTGGAACGAGCCTACGCCGGGCCAGGTGAAGATGCTTGGATTCCAGGGCGCGAGTGCTTCGTTGACCGTACCGGTAAAGGTCGCTGACCTCACCTTCCAGGGCGTTGGTGGTGCGGGCGCGAATACGTCCTTGACGCTCGAGGGGCGCTCTTACATGGGCACGGGATCACCGTACGGCAATATCACTCTGAGCAGCGGTTCTGGTTATATCGTCGAAGGTGTACCTGTCTTCAATACAGTGGGAATGATCGCGTTAGTCGGGTTGTTCGCGTTTGTCCTGATGGTAACGGCAAGAAGAAAAAAAGATGAATAGGCCAGTCCTACTAATCTTATCACTCTTCCTCTTTTTTTTCGTCATCGCCGCAGGCGCAGCCACGACGGTCACCATCGGCGAGTACTTCTCAGAGACCGACGTTACCGCACCCATTATGATCAGTGGCGTCGAAGATCTCGCAACGGCCACGATCAAAGTCTCCTATGATCCCGCGGTCGTTGTCGTGACCGGGATTGATGCGGTAGTGCCCGGCAGCTTCACCCCCAATAGCTATTACGCCCAGGATGGCTGGGTCAAGATGGTGTGGTATCTGGTCGAAGGGAGCCAAAGCGGTGATGTCACGTTTGCGAAGCTCACGATCAGCCCGAGCGGCAGTTACGGCGCCTACAGCGATCTGGAGATCGAGGTTGAGACGCTCTCAGATACCAAGTACCGGACGATCGATGCGGCCGTCATTGATGGCTTCTTCTATATCGGTATGAACGGCGATGTAAATGCCGACCGCGTGGTTGACCCTGCGGACAGCCAGTACATCGCGAGCGCAATCGCGGGCGTTTCCAGCTATCCCTTGAAGTTCGGTCCCTCGGAGGTGAGCGGCGACGGCATTGTCGATGCCTACGATTGCGTCTACCTCGCACGGCACGCGGCGGGTGTATCTGGCTATGAGAATCTGAAATAAGCTTGGAGTTCCACGAAGTATGGTTAACCTGAAACGGTATAATGGATTGAGAATGGTGCGTAAGATCCCTGTTGCCGGTTTCATGCTGCTCATCCTGCTACTCGTCTTAACGACGACGACCGCGACCGCAACGACCGTCTCTGTCGGGAGTGCGGACATCAAAGAAGGCGGAAGCGCCACCGTGTCAGTATCAATCGAGAACGCCGCAACGGAGATCAGTTGCGCGACCATTGTGCTCTCGTACGATTCCGCGATTGCGCGTGTGACTGGGGTCAGTAACGGCGATTTTGACAAGCTCGTCTACAACGCTGACGACGCTCAGGGGCAGACAACGCTCGTCGTTTACCAAACGGGTGCAAGCGGTCTCCCGGGCACGATTAAGATTGGGGATGTGACGCTTGCGGGCATAAATGCGGGAACCACCTCGCTGGTGCCGAAGATCGTGACACTCAAGGATAACGAGGGCAATCCAATCTCAGCAGATGTGGCGAGCGGCACGTTCACGGTTCGCTCAGCCGGTGGCTCGGGCGGCAATGGTGGCGGATCCAGCGGCGGCGGATCAACTCCCACGCCTTCCCCTACCCCGACACCTTCAACCACGCCCCTGACCTCGCCCTCTTCCACCGCTACGCCCTCTTCCGTACCGGCGACGGCGAGTCCAAGTCCATCGGGGCCGGCAGAGTCGGGCTTTATTACGGTTCACATCGATGATGTGCGAGCGGAAAAAGGCGAAGAGGTCACCGTCCCGATCATGATCAGCGGCGTGAGCGGAGAGGGGCTCAGCTCTGCTCGCATTACCCTCACCTACGATCCCGATGTGGTAAATGTGCTCAGTGCAGAGAGCAGTGACTTCGATGAGTTTGTTGAGAACATCGAGAAGGGGCAGGTGCGTATGATCGGGTTCCAGACGGGCTTGGAAGGTCTGACCGGCGACGTAACGTTCGCTCAACTGCACCTGAAGGCGGTGGGCAAAGACGGCAGAACAAGCGCACTGGGTCTGGAAGTACAGGAGCTTGTCGATAACCTCGGGACCCTGCTAACGGAACAGAACGATTATGCGGTGGCAGCGGGCAGCCTCACGGTAGGAGGCGCAGGCGAACCTGAGCCGTCTGAACCGTTAAGCCCTCTTATTTTCGTTATCGGTATCGTCGGGCTGCTGGCGGTTATCATCATCAGCTCGTGGTTCCTCCTGCTTCAGAAGAGGCGCCGGCGCTGAGGAAGAAATACCTCGCGCTACGACGCCTCATTCAGGCGTGACATCAACCCAGAGATGCAGCGATCGATAAGGTTCTGTTTCATTCTGACCAGCTAGAAACAGCAGGAATTCCAGCTTCTGATCCTCGCCCACCTGCGTCGGCCGGAACGTAAAGGGGCGTTCCCAGGTCTCGTTATGGCTGAGGGTCAGGATCTCCCCGCCCACGGCTACCCCTTCAAGTTGCAGCTTCAGCTCGTACGTGACGGTGGCGTATTCATGATTCACTATGCCGATAATCACCATTCCTTCTTCGCCCTTCTGTAACGCCGTCGGATAATCCGCGGCTTTGCCGCCAGGCCCGAGGATGTAAAATTCCGTGAACTTCTCGCCCTGCTTCGGGGTCACGATCACGTAGACCACCATACCGATAGCCACGACGATCGAGATGATCAGGATAACCGTTAAGATGCGGTCGAGCCGCGTCTCACTGGCGGCGAACGACTCCCTGAGCGCCCTGAAAGCTGCGTTGAACTCAACAACAAAACGATCCTCCGCGGGTAATTGCGCTCGTCTCAGAACCGCACCCAGCGCGAGCGCAATGGTAAGCAACGCGAGGCTGAAGAGCACGGGCGAAAGGCGAATGCCAAACGGCGTGTAATTCAGCGCCAGGCCCGTCAGCGGAACCACTGCGATACTGAGCCCGAAGCTGAGTGCGACGCGTTCGATACCGTCCAGATCGTCCTTTCGCGGGAATAAGAGCGCGATAAGCGCATAGCCCGGAAGGAAGAGCACGAGCGGTAGTCCCAGGAGTACACGAACGGGGGTCTCGTTGAGCGGCGGAACGAGCACGAACGGGATGCAGATCAGCGTCCAGAGGATCACCAGCGCAAGATCTACCGGAATGCGGTCACGTATCCCCTCTCCCATGCACCGTCCTCCTTCATGCAAAAGCCACCCTGAAATCCCTAATCCCCCCATACTAA
>CAZFWT010000021.1:0-7847 GCA_964522635.1 uncultured Halobacteria archaeon
CGTACCCAGCTGGAGTTTTATTTTCTCTGTTCGTTCCTAAATCGGGAGAAGAACCGTAAAAGTAAAAGAAAAACAGGGCTTATTAAAGAGCCCTGTCTAATTCCTCGACTGCC
The DNA here is from genome assembly GCA_964522635.1 of uncultured Halobacteria archaeon. Taxonomy (GTDB): domain Archaea; phylum Halobacteriota; class Syntropharchaeia; order Alkanophagales; family Methanospirareceae; genus JACGMN01. Next base: position 114 of record CAZFWT010000021.1, read on the forward strand.
TCGGGGTTTGCAAGCGTTGATATATCGCCCACCGGCTCACCCCGCGCCTTAGCCTTTATCACCCGTCGCATGATCTTACCGCTTCTGGTCTTTGGCAGATCCTCCACGAAGCTCATCTCGTCCGGGACCGCGATCGGACCGATCTCCTTCCGCACCCAGGTCTGTAATTCATCTTTCAACTCCGCTGAGGGCGCCTGCCCCTTCTTGAGGATGACATATATCCGTACCGACTCACCCTTCAATTCGTGGGGTATGCCAACAGCCGCTGCCTCGGCAACTGCTGGGTGACTGACGAGCGAGGATTCGATCTCAGCGGTCCCTATCCAGTGCCCTGAAACATTAACGACATCATCTGACCTGCCTTGGATCCAGAAGTAGCCATCGGTGTCCTTTCTAGCAACGTCCCCTGCAAGATACACGCCCGGGAACCTGCTCCAGTACACGTCTTTATACCGCTCCGGATCACCGTAGAGCGTTCTGAGCATAGCAGGCCACGGTTTCTTGATTACCAGATATCCGCCTTTGTTCGTGACGGATTGACCATCCTCGTTGAAGATGTCAGCATCAATCCCCGGTAACGGCCGCGTGGCTGATCCCGGCTTCAGGGGCGTGATCGGTAGGGGTGATATGACAGGATTATGTCACTATCAAACGCGAGTTTGGCAGAGATAATAATTAGCCGTAGAATTTCCAACATGGGCTACAATCAGTGCTCATGGCACACTACCAGCTGATACGGTCTGGTTGAAGGCTGCGGATTTAATGGACAGTGTTACGCCCGGTGCGACGAACGTACTGCTTGGGAAGTTGACGATCAGAGGGGACGCTGAAGGGAGTTGAGCGATTACCGCAGTGGTTACAACGATGGACGATGATGATGGCTATCCGATTAATCCTTTGGTAGATCCAGGGCAATTGACGGTATCATCAATTGTTCCACTACCAGGATACGACACCCCACGGACGGATCCGGACGTAGACGGACGGTATGAGGATCTCAACGGTAATGGCAGGAAGGACTTCGATGATGTTGTACAGGTCTTTAACCACAGGGAATGGAACGAAACGAACGAGCAAAATTCGTTATTTGACTTCAACGGCAACGGACGACTCGACTTTGATGACATCGTGCAGCTGTTTAAGGAGGTATAGAATAGCACCTACTTCGATAACTCGTTCGTGGAGTGGACATCAACGGCAAGCGGCACGAGGGGCGGATACCGGCGAATAAGCTATTCTGAGACCGGGGGCCTCACCGAGCAGAACAAAAATAATCAGCACATAAGACTAAATTTTTGCTCCGCCGGGGATTTGAACCCCGGTCAAGGGCTCGAGAGGCCCTTATGCTTGGCCGAACTACACCAGCGGAGCAGAACCTTCTTCAAAAAGAAAGCCGTCCTAAGTATATATTCCTTTTACAGCCTTCAGGCTTTTATCGTCTCGTACTCAGCACGGCACGGATCTTGAATTGAACGCGCCGCTCTCAGACCAGCTCTTTGAACCGCCGGTCGAGGAACGCGTCGCAGACCTCTTTTGGATCGCCGCGCATAATCACACGGCCTTCATCGATGAGGATCGCTTCATGCGTCAACTCACGGATGACCTCAAGCTGGTGGCTCACCACGAGGATCGTGGTCGCGAACTCCCGGTTTAAATCCTTCAACGCGTTGGTCACGATCCGGAGCGATATCGGGTCAATATCGCCAAATGGCTCGTCGAGAAGCAGGATCTCGCAGTTCGAGGCCAGTAACGACGCGATGGCAAGCCGTATCTCCTCACCCATGCTCGTCTCAGAGATGTACCGCCCAAAGATCTCGTTCGGGAGATTCATTGCCCTCAGGTATGGTTGTGCGGCTGTGAACGCCTCTGCCGCCGGCAATTTCGGGAAGAGTGTCTCCAGAATGTTGATATCGAGTCCGATCTCCTTGAGCCGCCCCCTCGCTTCCTCCTCCGGCATATCTGCCAGTCGGAGTAGCACATCAAGTGTTACATCGCTGATCTCGTACTCCCTCGCCGTCTCCAGTGCCTGCTTGATCATCTCGAACTTCTTCAGCCCGATTCGCTGCGCGAAGAGGTCCTGCACGAGCTGATGCGGCGGCAGTGCGAACTCCTGATGTATGATGCCCAGCTTGCTCCGCGCTTCGATCGAGCGCCTCCCGTATTCCGCAATGTTCGCAAAATCGACGCGACCGATCCGTATAAGGATATGCCCTCGGTCAGGGCTCTCAAAACCGCCCAATAACCGCATGAAAACCGTTTTACCCATGGCCGACGGCCCTACAATACCTACGATTTCGCCCCGGGGGATCTTGACAGACACATCCTGCATCTCAATGGTGCGCATGAGCGTATGGCTCGTGATCATATCGTACCGCTTCCAGACATGGTCGAGCCAGACCATTGTGTGTCGTTCATCCGCGATGGGCGCTAAGGGTTTGACGGGCTCGAGCGGCTCCAGAAACTTCGTGATGATCCGTTCCGGATCGCCTTCATCCACGATTCGACCGTGCTCCATCATGATCACACGATCGCAGAGATACCGATGTACATCAGGCATATGCGAAACGAGCAATATACCCAGATTTGTCCGTTCTTTCACCCGTTTCACACTATCGAGCAGATATTTGCGCGTAAGGGGGTCGGACATCGTGCCCGGCTCGTCGAGCAGTAATAACGAAGGCTCTTTTGCTAGTTGCCGCGCAAGCAACACCCGCTGCTTGTCCCCACCACTCAGGATGGTGTAGAGATGATTCCATTTATCACGAAGACCGACAAGGTCGAGGATCTTGAACGCATCCTGCTTCAGCTCTTCGTACTCGTCCTCGATCGTTGGGACCTCCTCAAGACCCGTCTGCTTCGCTCGCAGCCGCTTGATTACATTATCGATCACTGAGAGGTTGTAGAGTGCGAACGAGCGCTGGAGATGGAATGCGGTCTTATCCCGAAGCATCCGGAAATCCGCGTAATCTGAATCGGGCGTCACACATGTACCCTCCAATTCGATGAACCCCTCGTCGAATCGTTCATAACCGCGAAGCATGCGGAGCAACGTCGTCTTGCCCGCGCCACTCTGGCCGATGATGCCTACTGTCTCGCCTTCGTTGAGCTCGAACGAGACATTGTCGAGCGCTACTAACTCCTTTTCCACATTGGATAACGTATATCGCTTACAGAGCCCGTGAACACGTAATAATGCCCCCATCTTTCATCTATCTCCGCTTCGTCTTTTAGTGCTACGTAAGTTTAGTATAACTGTCCTTGATAAAGTATTATCGAATTGATTCGGGTTCTGAAGGTGGCATGATAAGGGCAGGAATCCGGGGGTTCGGAGCGATCTCATGTTCGTGTGGGAGCAGCGCGGTACGTGCGTGGGCCCAGCGCGCCATCGCGAGCGTGTGTGCCAAGCTGGGTCTCGTTCACGGCGTGGATCAGTTCGCCGAAGAGTCCGTTACCGCAGGATCTGGATTCGCCTATTTCCGGCTGTACGGCGCACCACCCGGAAAACGGATGTACCGGTACACCTACACGGATGGCGATTTGAAGGAGCTAGCTGCACGAGAAATGCATGGAACTGGAACAGGTCTCTGTGCTCTTCAATAACGAACGAGACGATGTACGAGGATGCGTTGCGGTTTGTGAGGCTGATCGAAGAGTAAGCTGCCGTAATTACCCGAGAACTCCAGACGAAGCCTCCGATCTAAACGCGGAGTTTCTTCGCCACGTCCACCAGGTACTTGACCATACAGGCGTGCTCAACCGAGCTGAGAATAACGAACGCTTCATCGACCGTGGCACCGCGTGCGAACACGCCATGACCCTGCACGATGATACCTTTGTGGTCGCGGAGCGCGTCCGACGCGTTTCGTGCTAATTCCTCGGACCCAACACCGCCCCGCACTAGCGGTATCTCATGCAGCACGTAGAGGCTCTCGGAATCTTCAGGCACGAGCTGCTCGCCCGGCTCGAAAAGCATCGACATCGCGACCGCGTAATTCGAGTGCCCGTGGAGAATGGCGAGCGCAGAGGTCGTCCGGTAAATCGCACGGTGGACATTGACCTCTGTTGATGCGATAACGTCGAGCTCATCGGGTGTCGCACGGTCAACAGGAACCGTCACAATCTGCCCTTCCAGCTCGTCGAGCATGCTCCCGGTCGTACTGATGAGCATCTGATCGCCCACGCGTTTGCTCACGTTCCCGAAATGCGAGTGCGCAAGCCCGGCCGCCACGATCTTCTTCCCGTATTTGATCAGCTCCTCCATCTCGCTTGCTTTATACTACTACGGACGTATCGAAAAGCCTTTTCATCTTTGACGCTCGCTGATCCGTGCCTTTTGGCGTGCCTGCTCATACAGTTCCTGATACTGCCGGAAGTGCTCACGACCTTCGTCCGTTAAGTGTGATTCGTAATCCTGCAGTGCCGCCGTCACCCGGCGCTCGTTCAAGACAGAGAACACGGCAAGCGACCGCGCTGCCTGGTGCCGTACACTTGAATCGTGGTCGGAGAGCGCTGGAATAAGCGGTTCAAGTGCTTTGAAATCTCGGAGCGCGCCGAGTGCCCACGCAGCTTGCTCACGAACTTCAGCACGATCGTCTTTTAGCGCGTGTAGTAGCGGTGCAACCGCCGTGGGATCGCTGATATTGCCAAGCGCCCACGCAGCTTTCCGACGAATGTCCCACCGATCGTTCGTTAGCGCTCGAATGAGTGGCTCGACCGCGGACGCGCCGAGGTTTCCGAGCGTATAGGCCGCCCTCCGCCGCACATCCCAGTGCTCATTCGTCAATGCCTGCATCAGCTCGCCGACACGTCTCTCGCGATCTTTTGCGCCTTTCCGGGCCTTCAAGGCCGCATCTAAACGGTTATTCTCCTCTTCCTGAGCCATTTTCCCTCCTTTTTCCCTCCTTATGCTTGCAGATCGATGCCCAGCCGTTTAATAAACGAGGCGCAGAAATTCGGCTTTCCCCTCATCAGCTCCTCCTGAAGGCTTTCGATGATCTCTGCCTCAAGCTCTCTATTTCGATGTGCCGCAACCGAAAGGAGGTCATTATGGAATGTGAGGTCAAAAATCTCCGCACCCAGCGTGATGGTGAACCCAACTCGCTTTCTCGCGTTTAAATCACCTTCAACCCGATGTAACAGCTCATCCGTCAAGTTAAGGACGTCCCCGTGCTCAGGACTAAACGCTGTCTCACCGGAGACGATCTTGTTAATGTGAAACGGGGCACATCCCTCAGTCCGTATCGCCTTTCGGTTCGTCCAGAAGAAGCACCAGATCAATTTCCGGCGCACCGCCATGCCAGGATCAATGCTGAGCGATCGCATAGCCCCCGCCCCAGGTCCATCTAATCTAATCTACTCTACGAATAATAATTAATTAGTGCGCTCATTCTTGATATTTATTCGCATAGCGGCGCCTTATGGTGCGAAAACGTTACTACTGTGTGCAGCTATAAGCCTGGTGTCCATTGAGTGAGGAAATGAATGATGAGACGAGACACGCGCTCGGGGCACTTGCCCTTATCATAACGCTCATTGTGGCGCTCGCGGGCTGTGTGGAGCCTGAATCATCGGTGCCTGTTGTACCCACCGCACCACCCCGCCCGTGAATTGGCGATTCAGTACGGCTACCGGATCGTCAACGCTTACCCGCACGACCCCACGGCCTTCACGCAAGGCCTGGTCTGTGAGGACGGCTACTTTACTTCTACGAAGGAACCGGAGGGCGCGGTGAATCGAGACTGCGAAAGGTCGTCCGGGAAACAGGTGAGGTCCTTAAAGACTATCAACTGCCCGCGCGCTACTTGGGCGAGGGCATTACCATCTGGGACGATTCCATCATTCAGCTCACCGATCAGTCCCGGATCGGCTTCGTCTACGATAAAGAGACATTTCAGCTCAGTCGCACTTTCTCCTATGCCACCGATGGCTGGGGGCTCACTCACGACGGAAGGCACCTGATCATGAGTGACGGCACGGCGACGCTCCATTTCCTGGACCCGGAGACCTTCGAGGAGGTCATGCAGCTTGAGGTTCGTGATAACGACACACCTGTAACGCAGCTCACTCAACGAGCTCGAATTCATTAAGGGCACGATCTACGCGAACGTGTGACCGACCGATCGTATCGTGATGGTCGCTCGCGCCGGAAAGCGGGCAGGATGTTGGCTGGATAGAGCTCACCGGGCTCCTGAGCGATACGGGATACTATCGGCCAGTTGACGTGCTCAACGGGATTGCGTACGACGAGTCAACTGAGCGGCTCTTCGTCACCGGGAAGCTCTGGCCGCAGCTCTTCGAGCTCGACCTGGTGGAGAAGTAACCAGCCCGTCCGAGGCAATCCAAAGCTATTTAACTGCCCGCGGGGAACGGGATAGGTGAGTTCCATGGAGAAGTCCTATCGCAACCAATTGTTAGTTGGCATTATTGTCTTTCTCGTACTACTGGCCGTTGCTGTCGTCAGCATCGAGCTTATCGGCGATCGATCCGCCCGGAAGGGCGAAGTGGGCGCGGAATTACCGATTAAAATTGGAGTGATCTACAACCTGGCGGGCGCGCAGTCCTCGCTTGATACACCCTCAGCCAATGGCGCGCAGCTCGCGGTTAAGGAGCTGAATGCGCATGGTGGCATAGGTGAACGGGAGCTTCAGCTGGTACTTTATGACGGAAAGACTGACCCCCGCGCCATTGCGGATTGCGCCCGTCGCTTGACTGACACGGATCGTGTTTGCGCGATCATCGGCTTCAGCGATACCGATATGGTGCTCGCCGCCGCGCCGATTGCGGCCGAAGCAGGCACGGTCTTCATCACTTCGGGCGCCACCTCGCCGAAACTGCCCGGTGAAGTGCCGGAGTATCTCTTCCTTGCCTGCTTCGGTGATAATGTTCAAGCCGCTGCGGGTGCGGACTACGCCTATGAGTACAGGGGCTTGAAGACCGCGTACCTGCTGGTGGACGAGGATATGGAATACACGCGCCTCTTAGCCGCGTATTTCAAGGCACGTTATACCGAACTGGGTGGTGCGATTTTGCTGGAAGATTCGTTCACGGGCGGCAGAGCGAACTTTTCGGCGCAGATCGCGGCACTGAAGGGGCTAAACCCTGCGCCTGAGCTGCTCTATATCGCCTCCGGGCCGGATGAGATCGGCACGATTGTGAAGCAGTTCCGGGACGCGGGGATCACGCAGCCGATCTTCGGTGGCGATGCGTACGATACGCCGGAATTGGTGCGGATCGCGGGCGCGGAGACGAGCGAGGTTTATTTTACGACCCACGCGCTGCTCGACGAAGACACGGGCACAGAACGTGCCAGAGCATTCATCGCCGCGTACCGGACGGAATATGGCGTTGAGCCTGAAAATGCGTTCGCCGCACTGGGGTACGACACCGTGATGCTCTTAGCCGACGCGATCGATCGCGCCGGCTCGGACGACTCCGAGGCGATTCTGCAAGCGCTTCAGGCAACGAAGGACTGGGAAGGCGTTACCGGCTCGATCAGCTACGAGCAGGGGAGCAGAATACCCACAAAGGGCGTGACGATCGTCTCCGTGGTGAACGGAACATTCACGTACTCGGAGACGGTCATGCCGGAGAAGGTGCCCGCGCCATAGATAGAGCCACTTCCGTCGCAGTTGCACGGATCAGTCAGGTGCGAAGCCACTCACTATGTCTGAATTGATTAATCGTTTCGTTTCGTTTCGTTTCGTTTCGTTTCGTTTCGTTTCGTTTCGTTTCGTT
>CAZFWT010000021.1:7947-24838 GCA_964522635.1 uncultured Halobacteria archaeon
TCGTTTCGTTTCGTTTCGTTTCGTTTCGTTTCGTTTCGTTTCGTTTCGTTTCGTTACGTTAGACTACCGTGAAATCTGGTCCAGTCCCAATCGTTTCAGCGTCCGCTCAGTGGGCACGCCGCTGTCGTCCCAGCCCCGCATCCGATAGTATTCGGTGCGTGTCTTCAGGAACTCCATGCGATCGACGATGCGCCCATTCGCCGGCTCTTCAAAGAACCGCTCGGGTAGCGTATCATCCTCTTTCGAGAGGCCTTCGCGGAGATTATAGAGCCGCTCGAGGTTCCAGATCCGCTCGCCAATCTGCATGAGGTCTTCCGACGTAAACGTCACGCCGGTTACCGCGCTCAGCATATTCGCGTACTCCTCCTCGCCGGCACCGAAGAACGCAAATTTGCAGACCACGAGCGAATCGACCGCGGCGAAGCGGTCCTGGAAGATCTTTGTATGCCCCGCCTTACCAGCCAGGGTGTAAGGGTCAATCGCCTTCGGCTTCCTCAGGATCTCCGGTGCGACGAGGTACGCTCGCGTATGGCACCCGCCACGATTCGAGGTGGCGTAGCTGAATCCCAACCCTTTCACGCCGCGTGGATCGTATGCAGGGAGTTCAAGCCCCTTTACCTGCATCGCCGCCTCAGGACGACCTTCTGACGCCGCAAAACGTTTTGACCCCGTACCGAGCCGCGCGCCCATTCCTTCGGTCTCGCCGATCAGTCGCGTAAACGCCACAAGTTCCGCCGGAGTGATTGCTTTATTTCGTAGCTCCGCGTAACAGCCCAGAACGCCGGCGACCGAGATGGTGTCCAGGCCGTAATCATTACAGAGCCGGTTCGCCTCAACGATCGCGTGGTATTCAGGATTCTGGATATTCGCGCTCATCAGACCGATGGTCTCGTATTCCGGCAATTCGTTCCCCTGTTCATCTTCACGCTTGCAGGCAATGGGGCAGGAATAGCAGGCAATTCTGCGGGGCGAATACTGCTGCTCAATGTTCGTTGCAAAGAAGGGGGTGGGATCGAATGCCGGATCGAACGCGCGGAAATTCGCCGATGGTATGATCTTCATCCAGCTCGTGATCTTGACCAGAAAGGGCGTGCCGAAGACCGCGAGGCCCTTGGTAATCGTCGGACTCGCCACCAGGAGCCGATTGATCGTTTGCTTCTGCCGTTCGAATTCCTCATTGTCACAGACGTCCACGCTGCCTGTGCCTTTAACAACGACTGCTTTCAGGTTCTTTGAGCCCATGACCGCACCCACGCCGCCACGACCAAACGCATGTTTCGTATCCGCGATAATGGAAGCCAGGAGCACCTGCCGCTCGCCTGCTTTACCGATACAGGCGACGCTGCCCCGGGCGTTGAGCAGACGCGTGGTCTCCTTTACATTCGTGCCCCAGAGCTTCCCCGCAGGCTGCAGTGCAACGCGATCGTCATCTATCCCAATTATCACCGGATCGGCTGAGCGCCCGGTAATAACAACCGCATCATACCCTGCGCGCTTCAACTCGGGACCGAATGAACCCCCGCAGTTCGAATCGAAGATCGTTCCCGTTAATGGCGATTTCGTTGAGAGGGAGACGCGACCCGAAGCAGGTGCTCGGGTGCCCGTCAACGGCCCTGCGGCAAAGACAAGCGGATTCGCCGGCGAGAGCGCGTCAACACGGCCCGCATCGTACACCAGTTTCACACCGAGCCCGCGACCGCCGATATACTCCAGCAGTAACCTATCATCAGGTGTAACACAGTCTGAACCACCCGTCGAGAGATTAATGCGCAGGATTCGCCGCTGCCAGCCGTATCCGGGACTCATGGTTATGTTATGTTATGTTATGTTGTGTTAGTTAGGTTCAACCGCTAGTGAAATATGTGTTATCGTTGGTTGGCCATTTACATCCAACCCACTGCTACGCAGCAGATCCACAACTCGGGCTCGAGTGATTTGCAATCCCTCTGCATGTGGATTCGATGTGGCGCCGTGAGGATGAAGAAGTGGTCGAGTCAGCATAACGGTCGCCCTCCCGGCATGATAGAAAGAAAGGCGCGAGAAAAAGGGTAACTGACATCTATATGAGTTTCTTACGTTAAGACGAGACGAGCATGCATCAGACCACCACTATCAGGGTTCACACCACCGTACTGCTCATTGTTTTACTCCTGGCGGTTGCAGGTACGGCCTTTGTCCTGCTGAGCTTACCGCAGCCCCCGCGTGAAGTGTTTATTGGTGCAGTATTTCCCCTCTCGAGCCAGGATGCCGCCACCGGGCGTGATATCCAGGTGGCACTCGAGCTGGCTGCCGAGATCGTTAACAACGAGTACGACCTCGACATCCCGCTGGCACGTACCACGGGCTTGCCCGCTCTCGACGGCGCGGAGGTTCGTATCCACTTTGCGGACAGTAAGGGTAGTCCAGAAAGTGGCTATACCGAAGCCGAACGGCAGATAAACGAGGAGCAAGTTGTCGCACTTACCGGCGCGTGGCATAGCGCGGTGACAGGATCAGCCAGTACGGCTGCGGAAGAGCATGGGATTCCCTTCATTTGCGGGTCTTCGACCGAGCCTGCACTAACGGAACGCGGATATACCTGGTTCTTCAGGACGACCCCGGACGATCTCGCCTTCTCTGGAGCACTGCTCCGATTCGCGCAGAATTTGAATAATACTCAAAACAGGGGCATGAGGACTATCGTCATCGTCTCCATTGATAGCGAGTGGGGCAGGAGCGCCGTTGCGGCTGAACAGCAGTTCATCGCGGAAACCGGCTTCGAGCTGATTGACATCATCGCTTATGATCCCGATGCCACTAACGTCAGCGGCCTCGCACTGAGGGTCGCGATGCACGACCCCGATATCCTTATCCAGAATTCCGATACTGCAGATGCTATTCGCTTCATGCAGGCCTACAAGCAGCTGAACTGGTTCCCTGCGCTCTTTCTGGCCCAGGATGCCGGCTTTGAGACCACGGAGTTCTTGCAGACAATGGGCCGTGACGCGGATTTCATCGTTACGCGGTCCGCATGGGCAGGGCTTGATAACCCCAATCCAAAGGTAAGCGTGATAAATGAGCTCTACAGGGCGCGGCACCCCGAAGGCTCGGATATGGACGGACAGACAGCACGCGAATTCACCGCGTTCCTCGTCTTGGCGGACGCGATCAACCGTGCAGGCTCCACAGACCCTGAGAAGATCCGCACGGCGCTCGCTGAGACGAACTGGCCTGCTGGTTACCTTATCACCGGCTGGGATGGCGTGGCGTTTGACGAAAAAGGGCAGAACAGCAAAGCAACACCGGCCTTACTTCAGCGCCAGGAAGGGCTGTGGCGGGCGGTATGGCCGCCCGGGATCACACCGCACCGTGCGCCGGTACCCGCACCGAACTGGGATGCGAGAGGCATCTCGACATCTGTGCATCAACCGACAGCACCATCAGAAAAAACGATCCTCGTGATCAACTCGTACGGGCCAGAAATGGCGTGGGAACAGGACATCCAGCGCGGGATCATCGAGGGCCTTGCACGGAGCGGATACGAAGAAGGTCACAACACGTATGCGCTTCAGACGTACTGTATGGACACAAAAGTGAATTATACCACGCCTGAGCAGATCGAAGCGCGAGCAGCAGCGGCTTTAAACCTCATCGCGGAACTCCAGCCGGATCTCGTCTTCGTGAATAACGACAACGCGCTCAAGTACGTCGCCGTCGAGTACACCAAACGATACCCCGAGCATATTCTCCCCTTTGTCTTCTCCGGGGTGAATCTCGATCCAGCGATTTACGAGCCGATCACCAGCTTAGAGCGCCCGGGCGGGCCCATTACCGGTGCGCTGGAGCGCGTTCCCTACGACCAAGCGTTCGCGTTGGCACAACGAATCTTCCCCAACGTCTCGACCATCGTGATTCTCGCCGATACGAGTCCCAGCTCCAATCTCGTTGTCAGCACATTCCAGGAGCGCTATCCGGAGAAGGTAGCGGATTCGCCGTTGGTGGTTATTGGTTTCCTGCAGGTAATGTCGTTCGCAGACTGGAAAGCGCGAATCACGGACTATCAGACAGAAGCTGATGTTATTGGCATTCTCAACTATTATCAGTTACGGGATGAAAGGGGTGCTGTGGTTCCGGCAAAAGAGGTCGCCAACTGGACCATTCATCACAGTACCCGCCCGGAGATTGGGTTCGTTGCGACCGATCCAGGCGATGGCTTTCTGGCCGCGGTCAGTGTCTCGTACTACAAGACCGGTATCTATGTGGGACTCATAGGTGGTGAAATTCTCAGCGGTGCTGATCCCGCCGAGATCCCCATCGCCGATCCAAATGTTGTAGACATCACGTTCAACCTCGAACGCGGTGAGATGCTTGGAATAACGATCCCGCGCGCAGAGCTGGCAGAGGCCACTGAGGTATACCACACTATTGGGTAACAAGCACGGTGTCGTTCCGTCCACTTGCTCTGCAGGGCAGCCCCAGCCTTTGATCTCCTTACCACACCACGCGCTGTCCGAGCCCCGAAGCTTCTGCATTCTTCACCGCTAAGCTCGCCGCCAGCGCATTTTGGACCGCGATACCGACGGATTTGAAGCAGGTACTGTGGTCTGCACCGGTTCTGCCCTGTTTACGACCGAGCACGAGCTCGCCGAGCTCTGCGTGGATATGCGTCTCGGTAATGAGTCCCTGTTGAATGGGCAGGATCAGGTCACCGGCCTCTGCGAGTGCCGCGTCGCGAGAGTCCACCACGGCGAGTGCGCGTTTGACCGTCGCGGAGGGCACTTCAGTCATGGCAGGCGTATAAGCGCCGATGCCGTTGATGTGCACGCCGGGCTTGAGGTCCGCGTCGTCAAAAACGGGCGTTGATGAGGTGGTTGCAGTGCAAATCACGTCCGCATCAGCTACGGCCTCCTGCGAACTCGTGGCTACGCGCACGCAGAACCTCGGGGATGGATCCCTGACCAGCCAGCCAGCCAGCTCGCGCACGAACGTTTCGATGCGCTCAGGGATGCGATCATAAATCCACACCGTTCGTATCGGGCGCACCGTGCAGATCGCTTCCAGTTGCGTGCGTGCCTGAACGCCAGCACCGAAGATCGCGGCAACGCGACTATCGGGCCGCGCGAGCAGGTCTGTAGCTGCGCCTGATGCCGCGCCGGTGCGAATCGCCGTCAGCATTCAGCCCTCCAGCAGCGCAATTGGACGTCCGGTACGCGGATCCAGCACCATCACGGCAGCATGAAGCGTGGGTAAGCCGTGCTGCGGATTGCGCGGGAAGACAGAGAGAGACAACCTTCACTGCCAGCGCCACCCCTTCTTCATCCTCAACGAATGCAGGCATGAAGAGGCTCTCACCGTTGCGCCGTGGCACAACTACACCCATCGCTCAGCGATGCGAATGCGCGTTTCACCGCCGCGATAGTCTCGGCCATGGGCAGTGAGTGCAGCATGAAGATCAGCCGCAGAAAGCACGAGCATGATCCATACCTCCAGTAACAAGTATGCGCTGTTTGCCTAAATACCCGCTCCCGCCACCCTGTGTGAGCACCGCACGACAAAATGCTAACCGTTTTATACTCGGAAACGTACGTGTGATAGTAGTATGGCTGTCTCACTCAATGTTCTCGCGGTCGTGGCCGTCCTCATGCTCGTGTGCGGCTTTGCTGCTGGCTGGTTCGCGCAAGTGCCTGCTCCTGCACAGCCCGAGGAACGCGAGCTCGTTATCGGTGCGCTTCTGCCCCTCTCAGGCGCGCTCTCTTCGTCGGGCGAGTCGACGCGTGTCGCGCTGGAACTCGCGACGAATGAGCTAAACGAGTATCTCGTAGAGCTCGAGAGTCCGACGAAAGTGAGCTTGCTCGTGGAGGATACCGCGACTGATCCGGCAGTTGCCCTTGAGCAGCTGCAGCGTTTGCCCGAGCGAGGCGTAAACCTCGTGATCGGGCCTGATTCGAGCCTCGAAGTCGAGGCGGTCAAGTCCTACGCAGACGACCACGGCATCATTCTGATCAGCCAGGGCAGTACTGCTCCCTCCCTGGCCATCCCGGGCGATAACGTCTTCCGATTCGTCCCTGATGATACCCAGCAAGCTGAGGCGATCGCCCAACTGATGTGGGACGACGGGGTCAAGCTCGTAATACCCGTGTGGCGGGGCGATGTTTGGGGCGATGATCTTGCGGCTGCGACGAAGCGCAGCTTTGAGACGTTCGGCGGTACGGCGGCTGAGGGCCTGCGGTACAATCCCGAAGCCGCGCAGTTTCCTGCCGTGCTGGAGCGGCTGAACGAATTGGTGAGTGACGCGATAGCGCAGTACGGCGACACGGACGCTGTAGCGATCCACCTCATGGCATTTGAAGAGGTCGTGCCTCTCTTCAGGGAAGCGCGGAACTATCCGCTCCTCGGCTCCGTGCGATGGTACGGCAGTGACGGGACGGCACTCAACAAAGCACTGGTCAGCTCTCCTGAGGCTGCTGAGTTCGCTGCCAAAGCCGGCTTTTTTAGCTCACTCTACGGCGGGTTCGAAGAGGGGCCCATCCAGGTGCAGATTCAAGAGCGGATCGGAAGAACGCCGGAAACCGATGCGCTCGCGGCCTACGACGCTCTCTGGGTAGCCACGCTCGCGTGTCTCGCGGCCGGCGATGCGGACGACGCCGCGAGCCTGAAGAAAGCGCTCGTACGAACAGCCAATTCATACTACGGCGCGACGGGCTGGACGGCGCTCAACGAGGCGGGCGATCGTGCATTCGGCGATTACGAGTTCTGGGCTATAGAAAAGGTGAACGAGGGTTACGAGTGGGTGCGGGTGGCACGATACGAGGTCAGCCCGGGCTCACCAGGGATGATACAGTACGAGAAGCCTTCGTGGACGGCACCTTCGCGGCGCGTGCTCGTCATCCATTCATACCACGAAGGGTGGAGCTGGAACGAGGAAATCCAGCAGGGGATTATCGAGGGCTTGAGCCGTCACGGCTACGCCCTTGATCGCGACTATGAGTTGAAGACCTTCTACATGGACACGAAAGTGACCTACACCACGCCGGAGCAGATCGAGGAACGCGCTGCGCTCGCACTAGTGCTCATCGAGGAGTTCGAGCCGGACATTGTCTTCGTGAATGATGATAATGCGCTCAAATACGTCGCCGTCGCGTACACGGAGCGGTATCCGGATCGGAGACTCCCCTTCGTCTTCTCCGGTGTGAACGTGGATCCCACGATTTACGAGCCGATCACCAGCTTAGAGCGCCCGGGCGGGCCCATCACCGGCGCGTTAGAGCGGTTCCCGTACTACGAGGGCTTCGCGTTAGCCAAGCGAATCTTCCCGAACGCGAGTACTATTGTGCTCCTTGCCGACTCCAGTCCGAGCTCGAGCTTCGTCGTCAGTACGTTCAAGGAGCGGTATATGGACGTAGTAAACGAATCACCCCTGCAGGTACTCGGCCCCATTCAGGTGGGGACCTTCCGTGAATGGCAGGAGACCGTGACGGCGTACCAGACGGAAGCGGATCTTCTCGGTATTCTGACGTATCATCAGCTTCGTGACGAGAACGGGACGGTGGTCCCGGCACCAGTGGTGGTTGAGTGGACCGTGCACCACAACAAACTCCCGGAACTCGGCGTGCTCACCTTTCATGCAGAGGACGGCTACTTCGCAGCCGTAGGCGTGTCTGGCTATAAGACCGGGCTCTACGTCGGTGTTATTGGCGGCGAGATCCTCGGTGGAACGGATCCCGCGATCATTCCCCTTGTGGATCCGGCGGTGATTGAGGTCGCGTTCAACCTCGAGCGAGCGGATGCGCTCGGGATTACCCTACCCGCTGAGGAACTGGTGAAGGCCAACGAGGTATTTCACGCCCGTGGGTAAGGAAGCAATCCTTTTATTAGCGATGCGGCCAAGAAACATATAATCAGGGATTCGTTCGTCGTTTGCGGATGAGGTCTCGGTTATGGAGATTGAGGAAAAGGACGCGGGAAGGGTGAAGATACTGGCACTGAGTGGCAGGCTCGATGCGTATTCGTCGAACGAGGTGGAGCGTACCATCAATTCATTGATCGAGGGCGGCTGTCAGAATCTCGTGGTGAACTTCGAGGATGTGGAGTACATCAGCAGCTCAGGCTTGCGCGTCATGCTTGGGTCTCTGAAGCGCTTGAAGAAGACGCAGGGCGATTTGAAGTTGGCGTGTTTGAAGCCCTATGTCCAGGAGGTCTTTGACATCGCGGGATTCACGCAGCTCTTTGCGATCTACGAGCACGAAGAGGACGCACTACGTAGTTGCCCCGAGTAGGCGGTGCTCGTTTGGTCATTCATCAGAAGAAGTGGATGGACATGGCATCATCTATCGCTTACCTTTCGCTGGTGCTGATCGTGAACATGAACATGGTGCGTAATCGTGGGCAATGCGTATCTCATTGCGCACCTGGGGATGCTGCCGCTCTTCGAGGCCATCGCCTCGCGGCGGCTTATGGTTCTGCAGGACGCCCCGGAGAGTGGCCAGGTAACAGCACCGTAATGAAGCAATGTCGTCATCGATGATCTTTGAGCTCTTGCTGACGCTGGTGGAGAAGATCTGCGTGATCCTCGTCTTCGCCTACATCGTCAGCCGCACCACGTATTTCCAGGAGATTCTGGATAAGAAGTTCACGCTCAAGAATCAGGTGTTCCTGATCCTCACTTTTGGGGCGTTCTCGATCTTCGGCACGTACTTGGGGATACAGATGTTCGATGCGATCGCGAATGTCCGGGATCTTGGCCCGATGATTGCGGGCTTGATTGGCGGCCCGGTGATCGGCATAGGCGCAGGCCTGATCGGCGGTTTGCACCGGTATTTCCTTGGCGGCTTCTCCTGCCTCCCCTGCTCGCTCGCCACGGTGCTTGCCGGCGTCTTCGGCGGGCTTATTTATATGGCGCGCAAGGGTAAGTTCATCGGCGTGCCCGGCGCCGTGGCCTTCGCCGCGCTCATGGAGTCCTTCCACATGGGGCTCGCGCTTCTCATCGCCAGGCCCTTGGAGGAGGCCCTCATCCTTGTCGAGAATGTCAGTGTTCCCATGATCTTCGCCAACACCGTGGGCATGTTCTTCTTCGCGTTCGTCCTCTCAAACCTGATCAAGGAGCGGGAGACGGCTGAGGAACGCGATCAGTACCATGCGGAGCTGGAGCGGAAGCGGCAGGAGTTGAAGATCGCGCACGAGATCCAGCAGAGCTTCCTGCCCGATGCGATACCGCTCCTGAAAGGCTTCGAACTCGCGGCACTGAATCTGCCCGCGCGTGAAGTGGGCGGCGATTTCTACGATTTCATTCCCATCGCGGAGGATAAAATCGGAGTGACCATCGCGGACGTTTCGGGGAAGGGCGTGCCCGCAGCCCTCTTCATGGCGCTCTCGCGTACCGTCGTCCGGACGAACGCACGCGGCAATCCGAGCGTTGCGGAGGTGATAGAAGCGGCGAACAGTAGCATCTCTGCGGATTCGAAGTCGGGGATGTTCGTCACTTTATTCTACGCGATTCTGGACTTGAAGGCACGAACGCTGACGTACGTCAACGCGGGCCACAACCCGCCGGCGCTCTTCCGGGCCCTGAATAGCGACATTATCATGCTCAAGGCCCGGGGCATTGCGCTCGGCGCGCTCGATGAGATCGTCCTGGAGGAGCGCACGATGCAGCTTGACCGCGGTGACACGGTGGTCTTCTACACCGATGGCGTTACGGAGGCGGTGAACGAGCGTGAGGAGCAGTTCGGCGAGGAGCGCCTGGTTGCTCTGATTACCGAGTGTCACGGATTAGCAGCGGGCGCGCTCGTGGAGCGGATAAAGAGCGAGGTGCTGGCCTTCTGCGGCACGGCACCGCAGTTCGATGACATCACCATGATGGTCTTGAAAGCAGGAGAAGCGGAAGATGCGTGATCACGTTGAGCAGGCGTTCGAAGCGGATTTAGCACAGCTCGAGCGAATCGGGGAGTTCATGGTGACCGTGCTGCGCGAATTCGGATTGGAAGAGCAGAAGATCTTTCATCTCCAACTGGCCGTTGACGAGGCGTGCGCGAATATCATCAAGTACGGGTACGCTGCTGAGATGGCGGGTGCAAAAAAGATCATGATATGCTGCTCGCGGTGCGATGGTGCAATTGCGGTAGAGATCAGGGACAAGGGCAAGCCATTCGATCCGAGGACCGTTGCACCACCGGACCTGGAGGCGAGCCTGGAGGAGCGGGAGATCGGCGGGCTCGGGATTTACTTCATGACGAAGCTGACGGATGCGATCTCGTATGCGTATAAGGACGGTCAAAATGTGCTGACGATGGTCGTGCGGTATTGATTGATGGATGTGGAGGTATGCATGGTCGTGCATCGGGCGTTTACAACCGCTTATAAATAGGTGCATGAAGATTCATTCAAGACGTGAAGTGAAGGAGCATGCCGAAGAAACCCCCGGAACTCACATACGCAGTAGATGACGTGCCGCCACTGTCTGCATGCCTGCTTCTCGGAGTGCAACATATCTGCATCGTTGCCATCGCACTCATTTTCCCCGTTGTCATTGTCCGTGCAATCGGTGGCTCGCCTGCACAGGCAGAGTTCATGGTCAGCATGTCCCTGTTCGCGGCCGGTGTCGGCACGATCCTCCAGGCGCTGAATCGAAAGGGGATAGGATCTGGGTACCTCTGTCCCTCAGTATGCGGCCCCTCGTATCTCTCCGCGTCACTGCTGGCCGCCAAAACGGGTGGGCTCTCGCTCCTCTTTGGCATGACCATGATCGCAGGTACCTTTGAGGTCTTCCTCTCACGTGCAATGCACCGTCTCCGCGTTCTCTTCCCGCCCGAGGTGACCGGCACGGTGGTTGCGATGGTTGGTATTACCGTTATTCCAATTGCCATCTCCAATTTTGTGGGTCTCGATGCCACGGACACCGCTACCGAACGTGCTGAGCTTATCGTAGCCATCATTACGCTGGGCGCAATGCTGGGAACCAGCGTGTGGAGCAAGGGCAAACTGAAGCTGTATCCAGTACTCGTAGGTATGATCATCGGATACGTCGTCTCGTATCTACTCGGCATACTCGGTGCCGCTGATCTCCGGCTAATAACCGACGTACCCGTGATGGCCGTGCCTGAACTTGAGTACTTTGGCTGGTCATTTGATCTTCTCCTTCTTGCTCCGTTCCTTATTGCCGTCACCTGCTCAGCACTGAAGAGCGTGGGTGATCTCACCACGTGCCAGAAGATCAACGACCTCGACTGGAAACGCCCGGACATGAAGAACATCGGTGGTGGTATTCTCGCCGACGGGCTGAGCGCGGTCACAGCAGGCCTTGTGGGCACGATGGGGCAGTCGACCTCCTCGAGTAATATCGGGCTCTCTATCGGGACGGGCGCGACGAGCAGGCGAATCGCCTATGCGGCCGGTGGGATTCTGGTCGCGCTCGCGTTCTTTCCCAAACTGGCTGCGATCTTCGTGATTATGCCCCCGCCGGTAATGGGTGCTACACTCATCTACGCCGTGAGCTTTATGATCGTTACCGGGTTCCGGATCATCATGTCACGGATGCTGGACGTGCGGAAGACGTTCGTGGTGGGGATTCCCTTGATCTTCGGGCTCAGCGTGGACGCCTTACCCGGATTGTATGAGAACGTGCATCCCTGGATCCACCCTATCTTCAGCTCCTCGCTCTCACTGGCCACGATACTGGCAATTACGCTGAATGTCATCTTGCGAATTGGCATTGCTCAACGGCAGCGGCTCATGCTGCGGCCCGGTGTGGACACTTCGGATACTATCTTCGCCTTCATGGATAAGCAGGGTGCGGCCTGGGGCGCGCGCAGGGAAGTGATCTATCACGCGATCGCGGCACTGACCGAATTTTACGAATCGGTCTCACTCTTGAAACTGGCGAGGAGTGACATTACCGTCGAGGTCAGTTTCGACGAGTTCAATCTGGACATGGACATTCAGTACGAAGGTACGCCCATGGAATTCCCCGCGGAACGCCCTACCGAAGGCGAATTGATCAGTGATACCAGAACCACGGTAAAACTCGCGGGCTTCATGATTATGAACTACGTGGACCGGCTAAGAACCGAGCTAAAGGGAGATCTGTGCCGCGTACGCTTCCATTTTGATCACTAACCTTTCTTTGGAAAAGAAAACTTAACTAAAGAAACTTTAGGGAAAGGGTTGATCACTAACTTTTCTTTGGAAAAGAAAAGTTAATTTAAGAAACTTTTTAGGAACTGGTTTGATCACTAACCGTTCTTTGAAAAGAAAGCTTGACCAAAGAAACTTTTTAGGAACAGGGTTGATCAACAACCTTTCTTGGAAAAGAAAACTTAATTAAAGAAACTTTTTAGGAACTGGGTTGATCACTAACTTTTCTTTCGAAGAAAATTTGAGCAAAGAACTTGAAAAAGAGATTAAGATGAACCACCTTTTTAGCCAATATAATTGCTGAATATCTGTCATAGTAAACCCAATCATTTTGTTCCCATGAACTCTGTGCACTTAATAGCCCTCGATTGTATTGAGTTATTTATGGATGAACTGCGGATAGGAGTTCGTGCGTATGATATACCAGTCAGTTTTTCTGTAAACTATATCTCATTCCCGAGCAGACGCTCAATCATGAGGTTCAAAGAGCATGATAGTACGAAATCGGCTCAGATCCATCGAAACACTCGTGTCAACTAGGGCTAGTGTTAACATCTCAGAAAACGTACAAAAACCACGTACAAGCGTCAAAAACAACATGGGCCCGATGTGATCCATCTGCTACAACGGCTGGATCCATTAAAATTCATCCGTTTTTATGCTCACTAAAATTTGGTATGAAAAGTTGTTTTTGAAATTTTTCTCAATATGTTTGGTATGACAATGCGAGTTAATGACGGTTGCAACTTTGTATAGCGCATATCCAAGCTGCATCCATTTTCATACCCACGGTTGTCCCAAGGGGTCATGCGGGGTTCTTTACGTTTTAGCGTTTCGAAGACGACTGCACTTGTGTGCGAGCGACCGGGTCCGCGGGCCGGAGTCCCTTTTCCCTCTTCACGGAGCGGCGAGGGCAGCTGCCTGGCGGGCCGGCGAAGTGCGAACGGGTGGAAGCGCGCGGATCCACGAAGCGCGAGGCAGCAAAGCAAGAAACCTTTCGAGCCAATGATGGGAAGTTTAAATCCTGACTATCCCTAATATAACCGTATCGCCGGTATCCAGTCCTCGTATATCTTCCCGTTCACGTCCACGAACGCTGTGCAGTTTATCCAGCCATTCTCTGTCGGTAGTGCATCAGTATGGTGGATTTGAGGATAAGAGCCGGTGCGAATGGTGTAGTTGTAGGTTTCGTTTTGGTAGAGCACGAATGACTCATTGAACGTCAGGTTGTGCCAGTCTCCTACATAGCCGTTCCACGTTGCTGTTACGTTCCAGTTGGTGCTATTCCAGATCTTCACGGATTCGGTATGCCCGCCGGTGTTAGGGCAGGGATAGGTGTACATTTTTGAGACGTTACTGTTATAGAAGGGCGTGATGGTGCCGTTGTGGGTGCCGGAGATGCTCGGGTACGTTCCAGCGCCTGTGTCGAAGACTGAAGGTTTTATCAGCGGCAGCCAATCTCCGCCATTTTGTATACCGCCCGAAGAATTGTAGGGAAGCATAGTATCCCCGAATCCATCTTCGTTGTTATCGCTTCCCCTATAATCGCTCCAGTAGTTTCCGCCGAGCAAAGAACCGCCGATGATGTTCGTACCATTTCTCAGAGAGATGTTCCAGATGTTATTACCGTTGTCAAAGGCATTATTCGTGTTTGCGAAGTAGTTGTTGTAGATGAAGTTGTCGCTTGAATTATCCAAGCAGATACCAATCTCGCTGTTCTGGCTTGCAGTGTTGTCCGTTATGTTGTTATTGTTGGAAGTTCCTAAGTAAATACCCGTGCAGTTATTTGAATTAGCATTGTTACTCGCTAAAGTGTTGTTATCAGATAGATAAATGAATATTCCGAATTGATCATTTAATCCAACGTAGTTTTCCTCTATCAAAGTATGAGATGTGTTGTCAAGCATAATGCCAAGTGTGTTGAACCTGACATTGTTATTGATCAGTTTATTGTTATTTGCATTGACATAGAGTCCAATACCGGTAGCATTGTCTCCAGATGCTGTCGTGTTGTAGATATCATTGTTGGTTATTGTGTTATTGTTGGCTGGCCCATAATAAGCTGCTACGAATACGCCTACAGCAAATGCATCATCTCCAGAAGCTGCTGTATTGGAGATATAATTGTTATCTATCAGATTGCCGCTGGAACCCATAATCTCAATGGCAAAACCCATGATACCGTATTCCATCTCAACACCAATTGTATTCAAGATAGTGTTATTTATGATTCTATTGAAGTGACTGAATTGCCACAGAGCAATACCCCAATTGGTGTTATTAATTTTATTATTCGTCACGTTGCTGTAAGTAGAGTTTTCTAAACCTATTCCTGCGCCACTATTTGTAACTGTGTTGTTATCTATAACACTATTGTGTGTTGCGTTTAGATAAATACCCAAACCAGTGTTCGGTACAATGTTGTTAGAGATGTTGCAGTGCTCTGCATCATAAAGATATATTCCAGCAGCATATTCCCCGATAGCATTCTCAACCGTGAACCCACTTATGTTCACCCGATCTGCAATAACCTCAAAGACATGGTCATTTGAATTTGTCGCTTGAACAATGCAATTTCCAGAGCCATTCTCAGATCTTATAGTTAAATGATTCACATTCACATTCACATTTTCAGGATACGATCCATCACGCACGATAATTATGTCAAAAGGGTTTGCTGCGGTCACCGCTGATTGAATCGTCGTGTAAGTTTCGCCAGGCCCCACGAATATATCCGCTGCATTCACCATACCTAAGGTCAGCACAAACCCACAAATCGCAACCATTGCCGCAATAAATAACCTTATACCGATCTTTTTAGCATACAATTTCGCCCCTCCGTGTCAACAATTATGCTTGTTCACATTTAAGACTTTCGCTTTTGGGTTCATGTTTTCTTCACCGTCCACAACCTCTTCTTATCGTGTAGAGCGATGATCCACACGCCTTTTGATTTTCAGTTTCTTTTTGAGTTCTGCTACGAGGTTATCTCTCGTCTCTCTACGCTTAGTTGCTCTTTGATGGTCCAGTAAGTAAAGTAGTACTACCGAAACCGTTCAGGTATCTTCATACGGACGTTCCGCGGCACTGCAGAAACGTTATAAGGCGGCACCCATTGCTTCTGGACGGCGCGATTGACGAGCACGCGCGGGCGGCGGGCGCTCATGTTATCAGGCACGACAAGAACAAGGGCAAGGGCGCTGCGGTAAGGGCTGCTTTGCGGTATGCGGCAACAAACGGCTTTGAAGCGCTCGTGCTACTGGACGGTGACGGGCAGCACGATCCGGCACAGATCCCGGGGCTGCTGCAGCCGCTGCAAAACGGCACGGCGGACATCGTGATCGGCTCCCGCGAGCTGAAGCAGATGCCGCGGTACCGCAGAGTTGGCCGGTTGGTGCTCGATTACACGACCCCGTCGGGGAAGATGACGCAGGACTCGCAATCGGGTTTCAGGGCGCTGAATCGCAATGCGTTAGCGGCCTTGAACGGGAACCATCTGCACGCGGATGGGTTCGCGATCGAGTCGGAGATGATTATGGTGGCACGCGACCTGCAGTTGAGCATCGCGGAGGTACCGATAAACTGCAATTACGATTTGAAGGATACGTCGACTGAGAACCCGGTGAAGCACGGGTTCGGGGTGTTAGGCTCTATCATCAACGTGATCGCGGAGAAGCGGCCGTTGCGGTACATCGGCTTGCCGGGCATGGTGCTCATCATGATCGGTTTTTATTTCGGGTTGACCTTGCTGCGGCAGTACAACCAGGCGGGCTATTTCTCGTTGCCCTTCACCTTATTGGCGGGCTTCTTCATCATTGTGGGCGTGCTCGGCGTGTTCATCAGTCTCGTGTTGAACGTCATTTCCAGGTTATTGAGAGAGCGTGGGGAATAGAATGAATGTCTCCAGTATTCTCAGGACATACGATCTTTTTATGAGCAGCTTGATGTATAAGTACTAGGGAGGAACTGCGGAGAATGAAGGTCACGGGCTTGAAGTATACTCTTCTCATGGAGCGAAACGAAGAGGGAGGCTATACGGTAACCGTGCCGTCCCTACCAGGTTGTAGCACGCAGGGAGCGACGTGGGACGAGGCGATAGCCCACGGCCGAGAGGCTATAGCGGGCTTTCTCGAAACGCTCCGTGATCTTGGGAAGCCGATTCCGGTAGAGGTTGCAGTTGAAGTTGCTGCCGAAGCGGTATCATGAGACTCCCGCGCGTTAGCGGCGATAAGGTAGTAAAAGCACTGAAGAAGGCGGGATTCGTTGAGATTCGGTGCAGAGGAAGCCATTGTTCAACCTTTAAGAAAGTTTGATCAAAAATGCTGCGCAGTTGTATCATGAAGAAAAGGATAGACTCGTTACCGTACCCGTTCATGCAGGAAGAATAATCGCCCTGAAAACGTTGAAGTCGATTTTGAACCAAGCTGAGCTGAGTGTAGATGAATTCATTGAGCTGCTCTAAAAGGTTTCCAACCGCCGCCTACAAATGATTTATCGAATCTGGTTGAAAAGGGGTTGATAAAGCGAGTTGGCAGAGGACGGGGGAGTTATTATGCACCGGGGATATAACTGTGCAATTAGTGTGCATTTATTGTGCACAAACTTTTTAGAAAAAAGTTTGACCAAAAATAAACCTTTTAGGAAAAGGTTTAATCGAAAAACCACCATAGGGTTACTCACATAATGCAAAATTCTTTTGGTAAAGCTTTTCTTCGAAAGAAAAGGTTTGCGAACGGTTTCTCGATTGAGTCGGATATGATCATGACGGTACGCGACCTGCAAT
>CAZFWT010000022.1:0-24668 GCA_964522635.1 uncultured Halobacteria archaeon
GAGCGGTATGAAGGAGGGGAGGATGAGGTGATTGGAGTTGGAGCTAAACACGTACCTAAAAGCTTCTAAATATTTCAGTAGGTCTCTAATTCCCATGCAAAATTGTCTCTTTCATTTTTCTATATTTTCAATTAAATAGAATAAATCTATTGGATTTGTTATGGCTGAGGTTAAGTATCTATCAAGATATGCTACAATAGCATTTGAATGTTCTTTTGAACAGTTTGCGTTCATCCACTTTTTAAATCCTTCTCGGTTATTTCTATAGTCAATTTCATTAATTTTAGTACCTTTGGAGCCCGTGACGGAGGTTCGAATCCTCCCAGGACTATTTCACCAGTATTGATGGGACTTAAATGATAGATACCGGGTATAACAAGCAGTAACTGTGCTGCGAGCGCCGTACCGTGCAGGGAACCAGACAAAACCGAAAGATATTTGTAGCTTGTGCACGTTGATGTGATTATCACCGAGTTGGTTGGCAGGTAACGAGGTTGAGTTGAATGAAGAAAGAGCGGAAGTTTGATACGTTATGTGTGCATGCAGGCGAGGGGCCAGATCCGCAGTACGGCGCGCACACCACGCCCATCTATCAGACCTCCACCTTCGTCTTCAAGGACGCTGAGCAGGCTGCAGCACGGTTCGCGGGTACGGAGCAGGGTTACATCTATATGCGCGTTGCACCGCACACGCCCACGCACGCCGCGTTCGTCGAGAAGATTGCGGCGCTTGAGGGCGCCGAGACGGGTCTGCCGTTCGCATCGGGCATGGCTGCCATCACTGCGGTTGCGCTCGCGCAGTTGCAGAAAGGCGATCACTTAATCTCAAGCGATGTCGTCTACGGCTCCACCTACAGCCTGTTCGCCAATATCCTCACCAAATTCGGCGTCGAGGTCAGTTTCGTCAATCTCTCTGAGCTCGAGCGGGTGAAGGCCTGCATACGACCGAACACGAAGATGATCTTCGCGGAGACGCCGGCAAACCCGACCCTGACTGTCTGCGATATCGCAGAGCTGGCGAAGATAGCCCGTGAGATCGATGCGCTCTCGGTCGTTGACAATACCTTTGCAACACCCTATTTCCAGCGCGCGCTGCCGCTGGGCGCGGACGTCGTGGTGCACAGCAGCACCAAGTACATCGGCGGCCACGGCGATCTTCTGGGCGGTATTGTGGTCGGCAGCGCGGAATTTGTGAAACGCATGAAGCCGATCGTGCATACGACCGGCGGTATAATGGCGCCACTGGAGGCCTGGCTGTGCATCCGTGGCTTGAAGACGCTCCATCTGCGCATGGAGCGGCACGCGAGCAACGCTATGGCGGTGGCGCAGTTCCTGGAGGCGCATCCTAAGATCGAATGGGTCAGATATCCCATGCTGCCCAGTCATCCACAGCATGCGATCGCGCAGAAACAGATGAGCGGGTTCGGAGGTATGATCTCGTTCGGCGTACGGGGCGGGCTCGAGGCGGGCCGGAAGCTCATGAACCGCGTTGAGCTCTGCTCGCTTGCAGTCAGCCTCGGTACCGTGGATACCTTAATACAGCATCCTGCCTCGATGACGCACGCGACAGTGCCCCGTGAGGTCAGACTGAAGATCGGGATCACGGACGAGATGGTGCGACTCTCTGTGGGTGTCGAAGACGTGGCGGATATTATCGCGGATCTCGAGCAGGCTTTAGCGTGGTAGTTGAAGCTTGATGATAACGCAAAGCCCTTTGAGCTGTGCTTCAGGCATTCGTGCTCGTCCCTCTGTCTTCACCTAATCGATGAGCCTCCGTCTCATCAGGTTGACGGCGAGCACGAATAAGACGAGTGAGACCACGAGAATCCAGACTATATGCAGCACGAAGAAGCCGCTCAGCTCCGCAAGGGTGAGTGAACGTGTGATGCCCACGACATGCGTGAGAGGCAGCACAGCGAGCGCGAAATACTGCATGGGCTGCGGTAGTAGCTCAAGCGGAAAGAAGGTGCCGCTGAAGAGGAACATCGGCGTGATGAAGAGGAAGGCGGGGTAGTTCAGGGCGTTGATGTTCGGTGTGATCGCGGTGAAGCACATCCCAATCGCGGCGAAGAGGAGCCCGGCGAGGAACGCAAACGGAATGATCAGGAGCGCGAGCGGCAGCTCGATCAGTCCGAACGCAGCGATTACCGGGAGCATGATCGTGGCGTAAATGAGACTGCGGGTAGCGCCCCAGAGCAGCTCGCCCGCAATGACCTCCTCGATGCTCAGCGGCGTCGCGATAATCGCGTCAAAAGTCTTCTGATAGTACATACGCACGAAGGAGCCATACGTGCACTCGAAGAAGGCCGAATTCATGATCGAGATCGCGATCAGCGCAGGCGCGATAAAGCGCGGATAGCTCATCCCTTCGATCACCTCGATGTACCTGCCCAGTCCAAAGCCCAGCGCGAAGAGATACAGTAGCGGCTCCAGGAACGGCGGGAAGAAATTCACCCGCCAGGTCTTCATAAAGACTGACTTATTCCGTGCCCAGACCTTCCACACCCGGCTGCTCAGTTTCGGCACCGTAAAATAACCCATGCTCCAGATCACTCCCGCAGTTTCTTGCCGGTAAGCTTCAAGAAGACATCTTCAAGCGTCGCCGCACGCGCGGTGATCGTACTGAGCCCGCAGTCAGTGAGGAGCGCTGCGATCACGTCCTGCGGATGCGCTGTGTATACCTGCACCGTATTACCCCAGACGTCGTACTTCGCGCCCGTTCGGTTCAAGCATGCGATGACCCGTGGATTGTACTCCGCGTCCACAATATCCGTGCCGATGTACTCACGGACCAGCGCGTCGGGCTTGCCGTCCACCAGGATTCGCCCAAAGTCCATAATCACTAGGCGATCGCATAATCGCGCCGCTTCATCCATATAATGGGTGGTTAAGACAACCGTGATCCCCTGCGCCTTGAGCGCTTTGATCTTATCCCAGATGAGATGGCGGGCCTGTGGATCGAGCCCGATCGTCGGCTCATCGAGGATCAACAAGCGCGGAGCGTTGATCAGCGCCCGTGCGAGTATCAGCCGGCGCTTCATACCGCCTGAGAGCTGCTCAATGGGCTTATCCCGCTTCTCTTGCAACTGCACGAAGTCCAGCAACTCTGCTATCGTAGTTTCTACCTGTGCACGCGAAAGGTCAAAATAGTGTGCGTAGACCAGCAGATTCTCGAAGACCGTGAAATCGGGATCGAGATTGTTCTCCTGAGGCACCACGCCCAGCAGTTGCTTGATCTCCCGCGGGTGTGTCGTCACATCCATGCCAAAGACAGTGAGCGTTCCGCTCGTCTTCGGCGAGACACACTGGATCATCTTCATCGTGGTCGTCTTCCCCGCGCCGTTCGGGCCGAGGAACCCGAAGACCTCGCCCTCCTCCACCGTGAAACTCACGTTATCCACCGCGACGAACTCGTCAAACTGCTTCCTCAGATCCTCAGCAACAATCACCGGGGCGATCGCAACCACCTCCCTCCCCTCTACGATATGCTAACGGGCTCGTAATGAGCAGCGCAGCAGGTATGGAATAAAATGCAGCGAGCTTATGAAAAGGCTTGAGGGTGGAATGCCTCGGCAGTTACGGCAGCTAGCAGTAAGATGGAAAGAATGAACAAGCACGATACGTGCAACATCTCAATGGTCCTGGAGCGCGAGCCATGCGCCGGTCTCGAAATTGAATATCCGTAACTGTTCGTGCTTGACGAGCCCAAAGGTCGCATGATCGTACGCCGCGATCGCCTCATTCGCCTGCACGATCTCCGCGGGCAGCTCTACAGCATTCTTTCGGGTCTGCTGCGTCAGCCAGGTGCAGCGACCAAGCTGCGTGTAGTTCAGGACAACCTTAAAGGGGTACGCTCTGCAGACAAGCGGGCGCCGCTCATAGATCGTGCACCCGCATCGGTCGTGATCGTAATGGGGACAGGGCGCTCTGATCAGTTGATACCAGACGGGAATGATGCCCGTCGTTACCTGCACGCCGAGGAAAGGTCGGACATCCGCCTGATCGAAGAGCTTCACCTCTCGTGGGATGAGCGCTAAGCCAGCCGGAACGTGGTAACGCCGGTCAATGAAGGAGATGCAGCACTTCCCGCAACGTAAACAGTCGAACCGGGTCATATAAGAACGCCAGCGTGACGCCAAACCGGCCTTCTTTCCGTAGGTAGCTTAAGTCACCTCCACTCGATCTCACTTCAGCGGCCGCGCTTATAAAGCTTTGAGATGTGCAGTGAAGGTTTTTCAGTTCATCCGCAAACAAACGTCATTCTGTTCCCGAAGTCTCTTCTCGCTCACCCATACGCCATGTCGAACCGCACGGGTGTCGATTTCACACGGCATGCCTCACCGTGCTCGAGCGACTCCTCAATCAACTTCTTCAGCAGCGTCGGATAGGCGACGCCCGCGAGGTTCTGGACAGGTGTGCCGTGGCAGAAGAACGCGAAGGTTGGCGTAGCCATCACGCCATAGCGCTCGGCCGTGAACGGGCTCTCGACAACATTCAATTTCGCGAACTTGACCTTTCCCTCGTACTCCTGCGCGTATCGAACAAAGTAGGGCTCCATCTCCCTGCAGTACGGGCACGTAGGGCCAAAGAACATCACGAGCACCGGCAGCTCCGAGAGCTCCACCTCATGCTCCCACGATCTGTCATCCACTTCTAACAAACTCATGAGCGATGGTTACCTCTCTCTCCCCATACATTGGTGTCTGGCCATAAAAAATGCGCGGCCGTGAGATGGCTCGGCAGTGTACCCGGCGACATGCGTTATACGTAGTGCCGCTTAGGTCACTTATTACGGACGACGGCGCCACATACGCTGCAGCGTACCTCCTGCTCTTCCGAGAACCTGCTTGATAATCAACGTCGGCATGAACACGTTCGTGGGGCCGTTCGCAATCCAGGCACGAAGAGGCTATCGCGAAATCGCGAGCTCCTGATGATACTCCTGCAGCGCCTTCACGTCCGCCTTGCCGCGTTTCACCGTCTCGATACCAGCGACCGTTGCCCGTGCGGCCGCCGTCGTTGTGATATACGGAACTTTGTGCTGGATCGCGGCAATCCTGATATAGCTGTCGTCATGCTTACCCTTGCCGCCCGCCGGCGTGTTGATTACCAGATTGATCTGCCTGTTCCGAATGTCATCGGTGATGTCCGGCCTGCCCTCGCCCAGCTTGATCGCCAGCTCCGCTTCGAGCCCGTGCTGCGCCAGAAAAGCCTTCGTGCCCTTCGTCGCTTTTACCGTGAATCCCTGTTTGCTCAGCCGTTCGGCAACCTCCCGTATTTCTTCCTTATCCGCGTCCGTAGCCGAGATCAGGACCGTGCCTTCGGTCGGCAATTGCATGTTCGCCGCTTCCTCCGCCTTGTAGAACGCTAAACCGTAGGAGGGCGCCATGCCCAGGACTTCGCCTGTACTCTTCATCTCCGGTCCCAGCAGCGGGTCGACGTCCGGGAACATAGTGAAGGGAAAAACGGCCTCCTTCACACCGTAATACGGGAGCTTCGTATCACCGCGCTCCAGCGAGGGCCGCAAATCACGCAACTTCATGCCCAGCATCACCTTCGTCGCTACTTTCGCGATCGGCACGCCCGTTACCTTACTCACCAGCGGCACCGTCCGCGAGGCACGCGGGTTCGCCTCCAGTATGTACACCTCACCAGTGTTCGCGATCGCGTACTGGATATTCATGAGCCCGACGACCTGGAAGGTCTCCGCGATCTTCTTCGTGTACGCTTCTATCTTCGCGAGCTGCTCCCGGCTGATGTTCCGTGAGGGGATCACGCAGGCGCTATCGCCCGAATGGATACCCGCTAGCTCGATATGCTCCATCACAGCCGCGATGTACACGTCCTTGCCGTCCGCGATCGCGTCTACCTCAGCCTCGATCGCCTGCTCCAGGAACTTGTCGATGAGCATCGGATACTCGGGGCTCACATCCACTGCTGCGCGCGCATACTCGAGAAGCATCTGCTCGTCATACACGATCTCCATACCACGCCCGCCGAGCACGAATGAAGGTCGCACCATCAAGGGGAATCCGATCTCCCGTGCCACCGCGAGCGCTTCCTCCACCGATCGTGCCGTGCCGCTCTCAGGCTGCGGGATCCCAAGCTCGTTCATCATCGTTCTGAACAGCTCGCGATCCTCGGCCAGATGAATACTCGCCGGGCTCGTGCCCAGGATCGTCACGCCCGCTTCGTGCAGCTCCTTCGCGATATTCAGCGGCGTCTGACCGCCAAACTGCACGATGACACCCTCCGGCTGCTCCTTCTGGTAAATGCTCAAGACGTCCTCAATCGTGAGTGGCTCGAAGTATAACTTGTTCGAGGTGTCATAATCGGTCGAAACCGTCTCGGGATTGCAGTTTACCATCACCGACTCGATTCCAGCTTCACGTAACGCAAACGCGGCATGCACGCACGTGTAATCGAACTCGATGCCCTGCCCGATGCGGTTCGGACCACCGCCCAGGATCAGTATCTTCCGCCTGGGTGAAACTTCCACCGAATCAGGAGCGTTATAGGTTGAATAGTAATACGCGCCGTCCGCGCCACTCACCGGCACGGCCTCATAGCACGCCGTTATGCCCGTGGTCAAACGTTGCATCCTGATCTCGCGTTCCGTCTTCCCGAGCAGTTGCGCGAGATAGCGGTCAGAGAAGCCGTGCGCTTTCGCCGTCTTCAACATCGCGTCAGAAAGTTCCTTACCATGGTACTGCTTGAGCTCCTCTTCGAATATCACGAGCTCCCGCATCTGCTCAATGAACCACCGCCCGATCTTCGTGAGCTGATACAGCTCTTCTACCGCCATACCCTTACGCAAAGCTTCGTACATCATGAAGATGCGCTCGCTCGACGGGAAGAGCAGCCGCTCCTTCAGCTCTTCAAGCGAGAGGGTGCCGAAATCCTTCGCACCGCCGGCGCCATATCGTTTTGTCTCCAGCGAGCGGATCGCCTTCTGAAACGCCTCTTTAAAGGTACGACCGATGCTCATCACCTCGCCCACGGCTTTCATCTGCGTGCCCAAAATATCGCGTGTCTGCGGGAACTTCTCAAACGCCCAGCGCGCAAACTTCACCACCACATACTCCCCACCGGGCGTGTATCGGTCGAGCGTGCCGCCCCGGTAATACGGTATCTCGTCGAGTGTAATTCCTGCAGCGAGTTTCGCAGAGATCCTGGCGATCGGGAACCCGGTCGCCTTTGAGGCCAATGCCGAGGACCGCGAGGTTCGCGGATTGATCTCAATTACCACAACACGGTCATCCTCGAGATTGTGCGCAAACTGGATGTTCGTACCGCCGATGACGCCGATCGCATCTACAATCCGGTAGGAATACTCCTGCAATCGCTGTTGCAGCGCTTCCGGTACCGTGAGCATCGGCGCCACACAGAAACTGTCGCCCGTGTGCACGCCCATCGCGTCCACATTCTCGATGAAACAGACGGTGATCATGTTGCCCTTCTTGTCCCGGATCACCTCGAGTTCGAGCTCCTCCCAGCCCAGCACAGATTCCTCAACCAGCACCTGGCCGATGAGGCTCGCCGCGATACCACGGGCCACGATCGTCCGGATTTCGTCGACGTTATAAACGAGCCCGCCGCCGGTGCCCCCGAGCGTATAGGCCGGGCGGATCACCACGGGATAGCCCAGCTCCTGCGCGATCAGCTCCGCTTCCTCGACCGTATACGCCGGTGAGCTCTGCGGCATCGGGATCTCCAGCATCGCCATCGTCTTTTTAAACGCAATCCGGTCCTCGCCGCGCTCGATCGCATCCGCTTCAACACCAATGATCGTCACCCCGTAATGCTCCAAAATACCGCGCTTGTTGAGCTCAGCGGAAAGATTGAGCCCCGTCTGTCCGCCAAGGTTCGGCAGTAATGCGTCCGGCCGCTCCTTCGCAATGATCTTCGTCACGTTCTCAACAGTCAGCGGCTCGATGTATGTACGGTCAGCCATCTCAGGATCGGTCATAATTGTCGCGGGATTGGAATTCACCAGCACGACCTCATAACCTTCCTCGTGCAGCGCCTTGCACGCCTGCGTGCCCGAGTAATCAAATTCACAGGCCTGGCCGATCACGATCGGGCCCGACCCGATAACCAGCACCTTCCTGATGTCTTCTCGCTTCGGCATCTCCTACTTCCCTATATCTCCACGAGTAAAAAAGCGCTGAGCCTGCTCAAGAATGAGACGGCTTCCCTGGAAAAAATGGGCGATTGGGCCAGCTCGCGCGCTCCCACCGTGAGACTGGGACTCAGCTCACGTAATTGTTCCACGCCAGGTCTTCCGAATATCGTCAAGCGGCAGAGTTACCACTGCTCTCTCATGGTCACGAATGGTGAGCTGCCGCTCTCTTACAGTCTCACCCAGGGCACGTATGTGAACGTCTCTGAGACTCATGAATGTCTCGAAGCTGCTCGTTTCCGGTCGCGCCACCTCGACCACCCAGCGCGAATTCGACTCTGAAAAGAGTGTAAAATCAGTTCGTATACCAGGGTTTACGTTCGCGATGTCAACGGAAACGCCTAGATCTCCACCGATCGCCATCTCGCAGATCGTAACCGCAAGACCGCCCTCCGCAACGTCATGGCAGCTCGCGATTAAACCCGCGTTCATCGCTTCCCGCAACGCGTTCATGCTCGTTTGCAGCACCGCGGGATCGGTTCGTGGCACACTGCCCGCATCCGAACCGCGTAACCTGAAGTACTCGCTCCCGCCTAACTCCGCTCTTGTCTCCCCGATGAGGTACAGCGGGTTCCCTGCTCCTTTCAGGTCCACCGTTACGCATGTTCGCACGTCCTCGCAGATGCCAATACCAAGAATCGAGGGTGTGGGTGGAATTGATTCGTTCAGGACGACGGATTCGTTATAGAAGCTCACGTTACCGCTTACGAAGGGCACGCCAAGCGCGGAAGCCATATACCCGAGCCCGCGACAGCACTCCGCGAAATCGCCCATGCGGTCCGGCTTCTCGGGGTTGCCGAAGTTGAGGCAGTCAGCAAATGAGTGTGGCACGGCCCCGACCGCAGTCAAATTCCTGCAGATCTCGTCGATCGCGCTTGCAGCACCCCAGAACGGATTGAGTTTGCAGAAGGTCGGATTCACGTCAGACGTGATCGCGAGCCCGCGGAAGGAGTCTTCCAGCGGCTTGAGCACTGCAGCATCACCGTGGCTCTCAGAGCCACGACACCCCTGTAGCGGCTTAATTACCGTGGCGGCACGCACCTCGTGGTCGTACTGCCTGATCACAGCCTCCTTAGAGGCGATGTTCGGCGCCGCGAGCAGTAGCAATACGATTGCGTTGTAATCGGACAGTTCTGCAATCGGCGGTAGTGTCTCCCGTTCCGTTACCCGCACCTCCTTCGGACGCGTATACAGCGGACATGAGACGAGGAAGTCCGTCTCCAGCTCGAAGATCTGCTCACCGTCGTGCGAAATGCGAATTCGCGGGCTCTCACCACTCGCTTCTGCGCTCGTATCGCCCAGCACCACGGCGTCTACGTCCCACTTCTCGAAGAGCGCCAGAACCTCCTCTACCTGTTCGGGCTTCAACGCCAGTAAGAATCGTTCCTGCGACTCTGAGATCCAGATCTCCCAGGGGTTCAGTCCCTCCTCCTTCAGCTTCACACGCTCCAAATGGATCTCCGCACCACAACCGCCCGCATGGCACATCTCGCTCACCGCGCACGAGAGCCCGCCGCCACCGAGATCTTTCATGCCGCTGATCAACCGCTTCTCGTTCGCCTCCAGGATCGCGTGCATAAGCGGCTCCTTCGTTATCGGATCGCCTACCTGCACCGCACTCCGGGTCTCCTCCTCGCCTGTCAGCTCAACCGAAGCGAAGGTGACGCCATGAATGCCGTCTCTGCCCGTCTTACCGCCGACCAGCACGAGCACTTCACCCGGCTTCGCCATGCTCCGGCTCAGATCCGCCTTCTTCATGATTCCCACACAGCCGACGTTCACCACGCAGTTGCCCAGGTAGCCCTTCTCAAAGTACACCATACCCGCACAGGTCGGGATACCGATACGATTCCCGTAATCCCGTATCCCTGCGACCACGCCATCGAATAAGAATCGCGGGTGCTTCACCTCTTGGGGCAGCTGCTCGTATGGATAATCCAGCGGGCCGAAGAACAGCGGATCAATCAAGACAATCGGCTGCGCGCCCATACAGACCACATCACGCACGATACCGCCGATCCCCGTTGCCGCACCCCCGTACGGCTCGATAGCCGAGGGATGGTTATGGCTCTCTAAAGCGACCACGTAGGCGTGCTCATCGTCAAATTCAAGCACACCTGCATCCTCTTTAATCACCAGTAGATTCTGCGGCGCCTCGATCCCGAAGACGTACTCTTTTAAGACGTTCTTTGAGCTCTTGTAACAGCAGTGCTCCGACCACGCCTGGGCAATGCTCTGAAGCTCCACGTCGGTCGGCTCGCGTCCCTTCAACGCGAAGTACTGCTGAATTCGCCGCAGCTCATCCAGACTGAGCGAAAGCCCCATGCTCTCGCTTAACCGCTGTAAATCCTCATCCCCCGCACCCCGTAGCGGTAGTTCAAATCGGCTCATCACCCTGATTTTACAGAGGCTCACCTCAAGAAATACCTTCTCTCACCGGCCCGCGCGAAGCCGAAGGTTTTTATTGACCAACCATAAAGGTTCTTGCATGCAGTTCCCAGATCTTGAGCAGTTATTCGAGCGCATAGATATCACGAAATATCCCGCGAAGCGGTTACTAAAAATACCCTTGATCATTCTGGTCATCGCATTCTTCATCATCGCGATCACCCAGGTAATGGTGGGCTCACCGGTACGCCTCGGTACGGATTTCGTGGGCGGGACTGTGGTCACGGTGCACACGACTGAGACGATAGAACAACTGGAGGTGACGTTCGCCGACTTCCCCATTGCGTCCATACGAAACACCGGCGCCGCGAACGAGAAGAGCATCGAGTTCGGCCAGATGAGCGAGACGGAGAAGGACGTACTGATCGCCAAGCTGGAGCAGGACTACGGCTCAGAGGCGGAACTCGGCTCTTTTGAGATGCGTGATATCAGCCCGATATTCGCAAAGGAATTGCAGCGGCAGGCCGTGAACGCGATTGTCATCGCCTTTTTCATGATGGCCTTCGTCGTCTTTATCGTCTTTCGCACAGTGATTCCTCCGTTGGCGGTCATCCTCGCGCCGTTTTCGAACATCGTCGTCGCCATCGCCTGTATGGACGTGATCGGAATGGAGCTCTCGCTGGGCACCATCGCCGCGTTGCTCATGCTCATTGGCTACTCGGTGGACTCGAACATTTTGCTAACGACGAATCTGCTGCGCAAGAAGGGCGATGTAGACGAGAAAATCCGGAGCACGATGAAGACCGGCGTCACCATGACCTTCACCACGCTCGTCGCGATCTTTGCCATGTTCCTCGTCTCCTCCACGATCCATTACGCCTCCGCCTATTTCGCACCGATCCCCATCTTAAGGGATCTCTCGCTTGTGTTGCTCTTCGGGCTCGTGATGGATCTGCTGAACACGTGGCTGCTTAATGCTGGGATCTTGCGCTGTTACCTCGAGCGAAAGGAGAGCAGGAAATTCGGTAAACGGAGCGTAGGCGCAAAAGCGCCGGCAAAGAAGAGCGCGAAGAATAAAAAGAAAGGGAACAAGAAGAGCAGCACCGTCTGACGCTCCTTTTTGCTCAAAACGGTCTGGTTGGTACCTTTTATATATGAGCGAATAATCTTAAGGTAAGTTAGGTGTGGGTTAAGGAAGGAAGGAAGAGCCTATGAGCGAAATAAGACCGAATATAAGGACAGTACGGGACGTTGGTTATCGTGTGATTCTGAAGAACGAGGACGGTACTCCGAAGAAGGTGTGGCGCTGCCTCGTCAAGGAGGGGAATTACGGCAAATTCATCTCCATCGAGCAGCATTGGGTCCGCAGGATGGACGGCAAGAAGATCGCAGAGAGCGATTGGGCACGGAAGTCTTTTAATTTCCCGTTCGATCGAGATAAAGCATTTGCTACCTGGAATTCCATAATGGAGTTATTGACGGCGGCGTTGGCCGAAGGTACCGGGTCGGATCTCGAGCGCGAGGTGGAAGCGGAGTTTGGCGAGGAGCTCGAGGGCCTGGATGACAATTTCTAGCTGCCGATTCACGTAAAGAATTTGCGGCAGTGCTCTTCGGCACGGTCGGTCAGGATGACGTGGTAATCCGGCGGGAGGCAGTTCCGATAGGGCAACTGGGCGAACCGGTAATCCATGAGAACGATGATGCAGCGGTCGTGCTCGCTGCGAATGCCCCGGCCTGCCGCCTGGAGCACCTTGGTGACCGCGGGATAGAGATACCCGTACAGTCGCCCCTTAGTTGGCCCGAATTTACCGCTATAATAGTCCTCTATCGTCTTCACCTCGAGCGTCGGGGGGCTCAGCGGTAGTCCGACGACGATGATCGTCTTGAGCGTATTGGCTTCGTAGTCCATGCCCTCGGAGAAGGAACCGCCCTGCACCGCGAGCAAGATGCCATCATCGGTATCGCGTAAGAGCTCATAGAGCCTGTTCTTCTCCTCCTTGCCCATCGTCCGCCGCTCCACAATTACCCGCTGCTGCACTTTTAGTGGTAAGAAAGCGGCGACATCATTGAGCAGAGCGTAAGAGGGGAAGAAGACAGCCATACCGCCCGTAGCGGAATGTGCCACCTCGCTGATCTTCGTGGCAAGCTTCTGATACATCGCTTCGCTCCGCTCCGTATACTTCGTGGTGAGCCTCTTGGTAACGACAATCGGACGGTTCTCCGGGGGGAACGGGGACGCATACTCACGCATCATGATCGCCTTGCCCTTCATTCGCGCGGGCGTTGCACCGAGCACATCGGCGTACATCTCCGTCGGACAGAGGGTGCCGCTCATCATGATGGTCGCGTGCGCGAGCGAGAAGATCGGCGCGCTGACGACCGAGGGATCAAGGAGCTTGAAGTAGAGCAGCGGATTCTCCGGTTGCGCGAGCGAGAAGATCCGGACACATCGTTCTTCAGTTCGCCATCGGTCCAGGAACTCAGCGACGTTAAGGATATGCCACTGCGCTTCCTCGTGCTCTCGGCCGAAGCGTGTGCTCAGCGTTGTGCTCGTCGGCTGGTTCTTCTGCACCTTCAACTGCTGGAGCCTTCGCTGCAGCATGCCCCGCTCATCTGAGGAGAATGCGCTGTCCGCGCGGTCAACTGCTGGCGCCTCCGCGGTGCCCGTCAACTCTTCGGCGATGCTCAGCAGCGTATTCACAAATTCGTCGTAGCCGATCGCCTCGATCCGACGCCGCAATACTTTGCTCATCTCATCAAGCAGGAAATCCCGGTCCACGGGTATCTCAACAGCACGGTTGTCACTCGCGCGTTTCGCCAGTTTCGTGAAGATCGTCTCCAGCTCCATGAGGTTGCCATGCATCTCGCGATCGATATACTTGATCGCGCGTGCGGCGCTCGTGAGCGTCGCGAGACGCAGGGAGTTACTGAGATTGTTTCGGATACGATCCGGGAGATTGTGCGCTTCATCAACGATGAGGATAAGGTCGTCCAAGTCCGCGGCGAGCTTCTCCAGAACCGTCTCGGAGATGCCGGGATCGAAGATATAATTATAATCGCAGACAACGACATCGGCACGCGCAGCGACCTCGAGTGCTGCTCTGTGCGGGCAAACGCCGCGGACGGTGCACCAGTCACAGAGCTCCTCAACATGCATGATCTCCTCCCGAATCCGTTGCAGCGCATCGTCATCGGTCTTCAGAAAATACCGGCAGCGTTTCCGCTTCTGCTCCGCGCGGCAGAACTCCTGGAAGAGCAAACTGTGTTCCCGATAGAGCGCGGTGGCACGCGGGCACATAGACTGCTTCGAGGTGATATCAACGACCGAGAAGTGGAGGTTCGCCTGCCGCTGGATCAACCGGAGCGTCTCGATTGCGATCTTGTGCTGACTGCGTTTCGAGGTGAGGAAGAAGACGATCTTATCGTTTGCCCGCGCGTAGTGCACGGCGGGCACGAGCGCGGCAACGGTCTTCCCGATCCCGGTCGGCGCGTGCGCAACGAGGATCCCTTCCGACTCAAGAGCATCCCAAACGTCTTCCATAAACTCCCGCTGCCCCTCGCGCACGGTCGGAAAGGGGAACGATGAGGTTTCTCGGGTAGTCATGTTCCATTCCGTGAAGGTGACGTCAGCCCAAGGAAACGGCCAATACGAACCCTTTGATTGTAGATAGTCCTCGATCGTTTTAAATGCTACCACTTCGCATAATGGCCGGGCGGGAACAGGAACATGAACAATTTATCTTACCCCTGAGATTGACAATGGTGAGCGTAGACACAGCAGCTGAGCGAGAATCCACCATGAGCTATTTATATACTACTATTTCAAATGGTATCTCAAGTGATACCACGGAAATGTGCGACTTGCAATTGAAGGCGCGAGTATTCGCTGTATCACGGGTAGAACAAGCAAACAAACAAAGCATAGGAGGTCTGTAAGGCATGGCTTTTGGAGAAGAAAGACGGGGGTTCAACGCCCCGATTACCATCGACGAGACCTATGACGTCACCATTGAGGACGTTGGTCGAGAAGGCGATGGTATTACTCGAATCGAAGGCTTTGTGGTCTTTGTGCCGAACACGCAGAAAGGCGACAATGTCAAGGTTCGGGTGACCAAAATAGCGAGAAGAGTCGGATTTGCAGAAGTAGTTACGGAATAAACGATTTATACGTTTTGAGGTGGACACTAAACTGCGTTCCAATGCTATAGCATGTTAGCTATGGCATTTCTCTTTTTCTTTTTTTTCTTTTTTTTTCTTTTTATCGTTTGCAACTGGAGCGGTGTTTGTTATACCAGTCCGCACGTACGTTATGCCACTGAATCGTTCGGAATACCTCGTGCTTCCGGAAGGCGAAAACCAGATCTCATAAACGAAGCGGAGCATAGAACTAAAAGCAACGAGATTAGACTCTTCTTTGGTTAAAGAAAGATGGCACGCATCACTTCCGAGACGGACCCTTTGGAGACCGAGGATATCGTGAATCGCGCACGGGCGATCATCCGCGAAGGCCCGATCTGCGACCATTGCTTCGGCAGGCAGTTCGCTAAGATCGCTACGGGCCGCTCCAACGAGCAGCGCGGGCGGGCACTCAAGGCGCTGCTGGAGGCGCGCGGTGCGGGAATTCCTACGGGCACGTGCTGGGTCTGTAACGGTCTCTTCGAGTCGGTGGACGAGTGGGCCGCAACGGCAGCGGATGCGCTGCGGGACTACGAATTCGCGACGTTTCTGGTGGGCACGAAGGTCAGTGGTCTACTCAGTGAGAACGAGGAACTGCTCTGGGAGCTTACAGGTGCGGACTATGCGGAGCCGCTGAAGGCCGAGTTAAATCGCGAGGTGGGCAAGAGACTCGAGCGCGCGCTGGGCAAGACCGCGGAATTCGAGCGACCAGAACTCGTCGTTGTGCTCAATCTCTGGACCGACACTGTCGAGGTGCAGTCGAATGCGGTCTACCTTTACGGGCGCTACAAGAAGTTCAAACGGGGCATACCGCAGACGAGATGGTTCTGCCGCGCCTGCCGAGGCATGGGCTGCGCGCGCTGCAATTTCACCGGGCGAATGTACCCGGAATCCGTTGAGGAGTTGATCAGCGGCTCGTTGTTGGTGCTTTTCCAGGGCACGGATATGGTGCTGCACGGCTCGGGGCGTGAAGATATCGATGCGCGCATGGTGGGCTCTGGTCGTCCGGTCGTGCTGGAGATAAAAGAGCCGCATCGCCGATTCGTGGATCTCCGAGAAGCTGAGGCGAAGGTGAACCACGAGAATGCAGGCAAGATCGAGGTTTTTGACTTGCAGTACGTGCAGAAAGAGGCGGTTGCGCAGGTGAAGAGCGCGAAGGCTGAGAAGACCTACCGTGCCGTAGTCATATTTGAGGCGGCAGAGGAGCCGCCTTCAGAAGAGCAACTGAAAGCTGCACTGGCGGCGCTCAACGATACGGAGATCGAGCAGCGCACACCGCACCGTGTCGCGCACCGGCGCGCGGATCTGGTGCGGAGAAGGCGAGTAACGAGTGCACGCCTGGTTTCCTTTGACGAGGAAGCACAGCGAGCCGTTGTCGAGGTAACGTGCAATGCCGGTCTGTACGTGAAGGAGCTCATCTCCGGCGATGAGGGTCGTACCAAACCGAGTTTGAGCGCACTGCTGGGCATACCAGCGGCGGTTACGGAACTCGACGTGCTCGATGTTGCACTCGATCTTCAAATCGCGGATTTTGTTTCACCCGCTACTTAGTCCTAATTGTATACTATAACACACGGGTGTGTTTGCCGGCCCCCTCGCTATGCCTCAACCACCCGCCGGTTCAGGTCCCGTTTCCGATCCCGATCTTCCTCGATCTGCCGCTCCACGGAGAGTAGAGCATCCTTGAGCACCTCGATGAAGTCCCAGCGGGGTTTCTGCACCTTCGTCATCTCTACCTCGTCTTCGCTCTTCCACTTGGTCGTTTTGAGCGGTTTCGGCTCGGCCTGTGCGAAGTACTGCTTATCCGGCGTCTTCACGTGCGCGCTTATCCGGTAAGACGGCACGCCGCCGCGGTCGTGCTCCTTCTTGATCACGATCTTGATCCAGTGAACCCGGCGCGCGAATCGCGCGATCTTCCGCACTTCGGTCTCGATGATGCGCTCCGCGAGGTCTTTATACTCCTCGTCCAGGGTGCCCTCGAGCTCAACCTCCACCATCGCTTCCTCCTTCAGCATGCGGAGGTAGCGCATGATGTCCAGAATAGTAATGAGCCCGCGTGGCACGTGATCCTTTACGATCGGCACGCCCCGAATGTCATGCCGCTGCAGTAGTTTCGCAACATCCGCGAGACTCGCATCGATCTCCGCCGTAATCACCGGCGCACTCATGATGACCGTAACCGGCTGCTCCATACGGGTGATCTTCTCACCCTTGACATCGCCTATGGTCATGCGCCTCTTGGGCTTGTAAATCTTCTTCACGATGTCCATATCGGTAATGATGCCCAGTAAATTCTGCATCTCATCCACCACGAGCACGCGCCCGATGTTGTTCTTGGTCATGATGCTGCGCGCTTTCCCGATACTGTCGGTCTTCTGCACGCAGATCGGATCACGATCCATAATCCGACGTACCTCCGCATCTCTCAAGATACGAGAATCCGCGCCCCGCGCCATGATGTCATATTCCGTAACGATGCCCGCAAGTGCACCCCTGTCGTCGATTACGGGGGCTGCGCGCTGACCGCAGTCGATGAGCTCCACAATGGCATCAATGATCGGCATCTTGTGATGGATGGTGTGGGGCTTGAACATAAATTCATCGACATGCGAGTCGGAATTGGATGCGAGCAGCAGATCATGAATGCTCACCAGATAGAGCGCATCGCCCCCCTGCACCACCAGATTGTGAAACCTGTTCTTCTCCATTATCCCGATCGCAGCGCCGACCGTTGTATCAGGCGTGATCGTCACGACCTCCCTTGTGCTTATTCCAAGTACCGGTTCGTCAAACATCTCTCTTTTCCTCTCCTCTCCTCTTTTCAGCTCGTGCAGACTGAATGAAAGCTTATTACCGTGGAATAACTTAAACTTACTGATTTATAAATCACCCCAAACACCCGTTTCAACGGTCTAAGCGTTCGTGCAGAAGCTCCTAGCAGGGTATCGCGCTACGGACTCCGTTCGGGTCACGAAGCGAGCACGAGTTTGGCGATCTCTTCAGCCGGGAGGTTGTTCTCCTTC
Source organism: uncultured Halobacteria archaeon (assembly GCA_964522635.1). Taxonomy (GTDB): domain Archaea; phylum Halobacteriota; class Syntropharchaeia; order Alkanophagales; family Methanospirareceae; genus JACGMN01. Next base: position 17,769 of record CAZFWT010000022.1, read on the forward strand.
CCGACCGCGATCGTGCAGAGATTTTGGATCTCAAGCTCCTTGAGGTACAGGAACCCGATGATCGTGCCGATGTTAATGGGGTAGCCCTTCAAGGTCTTCCGTACCACGGTGGCGAAATGGCGCCACAGCGCGTCCTCGAAGGGAATGAGCGTCTTCTCCGTGTCGTAGAGCGGCAATACGCGGATCAACACGTCTGTATAGGGCGAAGCGGGCATTGCACGGATAGTCGCACCGACGTTCTCCGCCATTATTGCCTCGTTCAGCGCGTCCGCACCGAAATCCACAAGATACGCGTAGGGCAGCACATAGCTCCTGATCTTGCCAGGAGGTATCTCTTCAGCCTTGCAGCGGAGCAAGGTCATGATATTCGTCAGATCCAGCTCAGTACCCACGATCTTTCTCACGATCTTACGGTCGGCACCGCCTAACTCCTCCGTTTGCTCCCAGATCGCACCGCAGATCTCTTCATCAAGCGCGCGCTCGAGTACAAGGAGCCGTCCCGTCGTTTCATACTCAGGGTACGCGTTCGCCAACACCTCGCGATACGGACTCTCCGTGTGGCTTATCAGATCGGCGAGCGAGTCCACCTCCTTCAACTTGCTCATGCGGCGTTTGAAGACGTCTTCAACGGGGAATATGAGCGTCTCGACCCCGGCCGATGTCCGTGTATCGGTCGCCTTTGTGCGTAAGAGTGCCTTGAGATTCTTCACCTCCAGACGTCTGAGGATTTCGAAAAAAATGTCCCGAATTGCGCCTTTCGTTGACCTGAGCACCATTACGTACTGGCTGACGAGTTCAGCCTTTAACGCATCTTCGATCCGTCGTGCGTCGAGCGTGGTCACCCCCGCTCGGGTTAACTGCTCCTTGTACGCGGTATCCATCAGTAACGGCAGAAAATCGCTCGGCCGAGCTTCAATCAACTCGCGTAGTTTCCCTTCCGCTATGATGTCTCCCACTCGTGCCCTTATTCGCGCATACACATTCGCGTAGTTCGATACACCCATTGCCTGCCTCGTTCTCCTAATGAATGGTCGTGGAGATGGGGCTGCGGAGATTTGAACTCCGGTTACCAGCTCCCCGAGCTGGAAGGATAACCTGGCTACCCTACAGCCCCATACCAGCCCAACTACGGTGCCTGCCGCGACCTTACATTCTCTTTATTCGTCTAGCTATTAAAATGCGTACTTTTTTGTGTTAGATGCGCTTTGGTCTATGTACTGCCCGTTCTGGCAGCGACGCGAGGGGAAATGGACGAAGAGGGGTACACCGGGGACTTGGACGGATTACGACCCGTGAAGGGCGTTCGAATTGGCGCCCACACGAGCATTGACGAGCTCATAAAAGGGCTGCGATCCTCAGCCTTCGGTGCCGGGAGATTAGCAAAGGCAGTGGATATTTTTACCGAGATGCAGACCGAGGAGACAACGAAGTTCATGGGCGTTGCCGGTGCACTGGTTCCCGCGGGCATGCGTACGATACTCGCCGAGCTGATACGTGACCGATACGTGGACGTCGTCGTATCGACTGGTGCAAATCTCGTGCATGATATCATCGAGGCGCTGGGCGAGCACCACTATCTCGTCGAGAGCACGAGTACGGGCGCTCACGGCGATAAAGATGACGTTTGGCTCAGGAAGCAGGGCGTTGATCGGATTTACGATGTGCTCGTGCACGACGAGGCGTTTGCGCGGCTCGAAGCGTTTTTACACGGCGTCTTCGAGCAAATGAGCGGTCGGCGGTACAGTATTCGCGAATTCCTCACCGCAATCGGTGAGAATCTTTCGGATCCCGATTCGATCCTGCAGTCTGCGGTGGAGAGCGGTGTGCCCGTGTTCTGCCCGGCGATTGCTGATTCCATGATCGGGCTCCACGCCTGGCTCTACAAGCAAATGGGCTCGCTCGAGGTCGATGCCTTTGACGATATGAAGGAGTTGATCGAGCTCTTCTCCGTGGCACCACGCGCGGGCGCGCTCATCCTTGGCGGTGGCGTGCCCAAGAATTTTATCTTCCAGGCGGCGCTGATCGCACCGCGACCGGAGGGCAAGGAAGGGCTCGATTACGCCATTCAAATTACAACCAGCACACCGGAAGATGGGAGCCTGAGCGGTGCGACCCTGGAGGAGGCGAAATCGTGGGGGAAGATCAGCGAGCATGCGAAGACCGTGACCCTTTATGGTGACGCTACCGTAGCACTACCGCTCATCGTCGCTGCGGTCCGGGAACGGCTGAAGAAAGCGACCCGGTGAGTGCTTCTGTCATCCGCTGCGGAGCCGCTGGTTCTTCTCCTGTGAGCTGGGCAGTACCAGGAGCATGCGGTAGAAGGCAAATCTTTTATGCATCCCTGTATGTCTCTTCTATGAAGCGGGCTTATGGATCGCGCCGGAAAAGTAGTGATCATCTTCTCTGCGCTCGGGATCGGCATGCTCTATGGCGTATCCTTACTCATGGTGCCGCCAACGGTACCACTTGACGAGATCCCACGCTACGAAGGCTCGAGCGTTCGTACGCGTGGTCTCGTTACGGACGTGAGCGGAACGGAATACGGCCACGTGCTTGTGAGCTTGGCGGCGAATCAAACGACACTGCTCCTGTTCGTTACCCCATCGGATCAGTCGGGGATCATAAGTGATCTGAGTTACGGCGACGAGATTGTGGCTGAGGGCAGAGTCCAGGTCTACCGGGGGGAGTACGAGCTCGTTACTGCTGAGCTTGCAATCGCAAAAGTGAACGCGAGTGCGAATCGGATAGTGTTCCTTCCACAGCTCGCCAGCGAGCCAGAGCGGTTCGAAGGGGCGCGGATACGAGTCGCCGGCACGATCGATGATCTTTACACGTCCGTTCTCTATCTTGCCGACGGAACGGGTACTTATCGACTGCGCGTGAAGCCAAGGAGCGGAGCTCTCATCACCTCTGAGCTTCAGGAGGGGGATAAGATCGTCGCAGAGGGCGTGCTTTCCTACGATTCCATGGAATTACGGTATGAATTGAATCTGATCGCGGTTGAGCCGCTCTCGTGATCGCGTTACTCACCGCTCGATCAGTACCCACTTGTCGTTCGCTTCCCAGACGCGTACGGAGTGCAGCGAGACGCCCAACTTCGAGCCGTAAAAGCGCTGCTCCAATTCGGATTTTAAGAAGAGCGCGATGTTCTCACTCGTCGGATACCCCAGCACCTCGTTGAGATACGTGTGATCAACCAGTGCGAGCACGTCGGCGATAACAGCCTTCAATTCCGCAAAATCGGCCACACAACCGGTCTCATCATTCTGCTCGCCTTCTACCACGATATCCACACGATAGGTGTGCCCGTGAAGCTGTTTGCATTTCCCCGGATGCCGGGCGAGCGAATGCGCCGCGTCAAAATGGGTGGTGATCCCGAGTTTCATCGTTGATCTTCTCGCACGCGCCCAAATGCGAGCTTGTTTACCTCTTGCACTCGCAGATATTTAAATACGAGAGGGGCTTGATAGTATACAGGGAAATGGCATGGGGCAAGAACACGCGAGGCAGAAAGATCAGGCTCGCGAAGGCGAATCGGCAGAATAGACGGGTTCCTGCATGGATCATGATAAGGACGAACCGGAACGTGACCACGCACCCGAAACGACGGCACTGGCGACGCACAAAACTCAAGGTGTAAGTAAGTAAGTAGGTGGGTAGATGGGTAGGTACGTAAAGGAGCGTAATTAAGGGAGTAAGCACGAACATGGGCGAAGAGAAAGGAAGGGGCATTGGCGAGCGGATCTATACCATACCGCTCCGGTCGGTGAAGAAAACGCCACGGTGGAAGCGGAGCACCCGGGCAATAAGCGTGATTCGTGATTTCCTGCAGCATCATACCAAATCAGATGTCGTTCTTTTAGATTCATCAATAAATGAGAAGGTGTGGGAACGGGGGTCGCAGAAGCCGCCGTCCAGAATTCGCGTGAAGGTAAAGGAAGAAGAGGACGTTGTCAAGGCTGAGCTGGTAGAATAGGGTATTCTGATTTGATGAAGCGGCGAGGCGAGCAGGAGATAAGAAGGCTTTTTACGATCGAAGGCAGCTCGTTTATCGGCGTCTTTGCCACCTGCACCGAGTCCCTCGTCCTTGTACCGCGCTTCATTCCTCAGCGGCTCGTGACCGAGCTGGAGCGCGCGCTGGGTGTGCCGGCGGTGCGAACCCTCGTTGCCGAGACCTCGCTGGTCGGCTGTCTGGTCGCGGGGAACTCGAACGGCCTGGTCTTCTCACCCTACGCACTGGACAGCGAGCTTGAGCGCATCGATGCCGCGGCACGTGCAGCGGGAGTGCACGTGCACCTGAGCAAACTACCCAAAGAGGAAGTGCTGAGTGCTGCGGGTAATATCATTCTGGCGAACGATTCCGTGGCGCTCGTGCATCCAGAGGTGTTGGAGCAGACGCGGGAGCTCATTCACGCCACGCTCGGCGTGCAGGTGCATACGGGCACGATCGGCGGCGTGAAGACGGTAGGCATGGCTGCGGTAGCGACGAACAAAGGCGTTCTGGCGCATCGGAACGCTACGTATGATGAATTAGAGTTCCTGGAACAGATCTTCGAGCTGCCCGTGGGGATCGGGAGTGTGAATTTCGGGATTCCGCTCATTGGCGCTGCTCTGCTCGCGAACTCCAGGGGCTATGCTGTGGGCGATGAGACTTCAGGCGCGGAACTGGGCCGAATCGTGGACACGCTCGGGTTTGAATAGCCGAAAGAGGCTACAGTATCAGAATTTTGAACGTTTTGCATGCCAAGCCTGGAACTCAGCGGGTAAAAAATGAACTTGTAAACAAAATGAAATGGGGCCGTTAAGAGAAGGAACCCCGCCAATCTACCGTTTCCTCTCACCGGCACCCTTGGTATTTATGGTGGCGGAAATTCCCGGGCTATATCTCGCTGAGCAGTTTCTGCCATCGCGCGATGTGCTCATCCTCGTCCGCTCGGTTCTTCTTGATCATCCTGAGGGTATCCTCATCCCATTCGATCGTCCGGATCAGTTCGTCGTAGTGTTTTGTGGCGGTATTCTCCACCCAGATCCCCGTCTGGAGGATCGCCTTCTTGCCCCGCAGCCGCGAGACGTAGCCAAAGACCGCGCTGATAACCCAGTTGATCCAGCGCGACTTGCTCGGCTTCCACCCGTACTCGTAGAGCTTGATCTGAAAATCCTGGAGATGGGTCATCTCGTTCGCCATCGACGCGATCAAGAGCCGATTTAACTCACTCGTCTCGCTCGTGAGCTGGAACTTATAGACGTTGATGGCCATCGTCTCCGCGGTATGCAACGTACGTAAACCCTTTTTGATCGCTTTTAACCGTTCAGGAGCCATCCCCGTCCCCCGCAGCCGAATATCAGCAACCCGTACCGGCGGCCGTATCAAATCGACATCAAGCCCCTGGTTACCCGCAGGGACACCCTGCTGTTTCTCCATACACTATCAATCCCACTGCCAGCTATAAGAAACTATCGGTACTGGGAAGGTTTATCTTCCTCAGCAGAACACAAAACGATAAAGAAAAGGAGAGAGATGTTTATCGAAAAGTTGCAGGGCGGCGTGGATCTCAACCGTTTGTGCACGTCGGATAGCGGCAATCTACGAGACGTATCTTGAGCAGGGCCAAACAATCCAACCACACTTCCATCCTGACGCGGAGGAACTCTACTACCTCCTATCAGGTAACGGTGTGTCATGCATATAGGGGACGAACAGCGCGAAGTTGAAGCTGGCGATGTGATTTATATACCTCCGGAAACGGTCCACTTTCTTCACAACAACTCATCAGCGCCTATTCGATTTATCACCCTGATGGTTAGGACCAGGGCTGAACTCATGCCCTATATCCTGTAGCGCTTAGACGAATGAAATGACGGTGAGGCGATGGGCAAAGCAGAAGTAACTGTCCTGGAATGAGCCATCGCCACCCGAAGGCGGCGATCAGGCAAAGAATAAAGAACGCTTTGGATCTCGCCTGCCGCGGTACTCAGCCGGTGAGCACCCAGCACCCGCATTATTCGTCCTCTAACGAGTGCCAGGCTACATTCACGGAATTTGAAACGTTCTATCTGATAGGAGAAGCTACCTCCAGTCGAGATAGTTTCCTCAGAATACGGCTGAAGTTTGAGCTCGTCTGCTCGTTCCTAACGTGGGGAAAGACTCTTATCTTTTAACCACCAATAGAATACCAGGAGGTGAGGCGAAAAAGATGATGTTCATCACCTGCGTAAAGATCAATCCTGGCATGGCCGAAGAAGCGAGGAAATTCGGTGACAAGCTGCTCAAAGAGCCACCGAAGGGCGTGAAGTTCTTGCAAGTTTATCACACGCTCGGCCGGTATGACGCAATCTGGATCTATGAAGCAGAGGATTCGAATGTGATCATGGATTTCCTTCACAAAAGCCGGAACGTATCCACAACTGAAACGTGGGTTGCCTTTGAAAGGAAGAAGTAGTGTGGGCTGGTAGACCTTTCCAACCCCCTTTTCCTTTTTTTTCCGTTTCGTTCGCTCGGTTTTGAAGTAGCATAGTTACCTGCGGTTTAACTAATCCGATCGTTGAAACAAGCAGTAGCAAGAAACCGCTCGGTGTAAAAGTGCAACGGGTGTGTGAAGTGAGATAGGCGGGAATAAAACGGACCGCCCTATGACTGTCCATGAGACGATGCCGTTCGTTCTTATAGCCGGTTGCTGTCCGCAGCAGCGCGAGATGCAGAGCGCTCTTCCTATTACTGTTTCGCTTTCTCTGCGGCTCTTGCTATCCAGATGGTAACAATAACGGCGATGATGGTGACGACCACGGCGTAGGCGAGCAGGGCAGGTATGGTCTCGGAGGAGCCGAAAACCGCTTTGAAGATTGCAAGTATCGCTCCATTCCACGCAAGCGCAGCGACCAGGCCGAATGCAGCGGTCAGGA
>CAZFWT010000023.1:0-24221 GCA_964522635.1 uncultured Halobacteria archaeon
GGGCACATCGCAGGTACATCCGTTCGTGGGCTTCGTGGTGCTGGTCGGGTTTACCATGTTCATGCTGGTCGCCGGCGCGGCGTTGTTCAAGAAGATTAGTGTTTAGCTAAAAATGGCCAGGAATTCTTACTTACTGCTGAATATTTAGTAGAATAAATACCTTATGAATGGAACGAACCGAGCGACTATAAAACCGGGAATACGAGTAGCAATTGTGCTGAAGAAGGATCAGCGATCCGGGAAGCGGACGGAAGGCGTGGTCAAGGAGATTCTTACCAAATCGCAGCACCACCCACACGGCATTAAAGTCCGCCTCACGTCCGGCGAAGTCGGACGCGTAAAGGAGATTCTCAAGGGGGAGGTACACTAATCACCAGTTGAATCTTTTGGAACTATGGTAAGAGAAAGAAGAAGGAAGGGTGCATGAAGATGCCGGTATGTCCATATTGTAAACAGCGGCTCTCGTTAAAGGACGTTAAACGGGAAGTGCAAGGTAGGGGGTTCCTCAAACAGGAGATCATGTACTCCTGTCCCTACTGCGACGCGGTCCTGGGCTTCAGTCGGGGGAAGTACGCATAACCTCAGGAACAGGGGCGAGCAAATGGACGAGAAAAGTCTCCTCATTGGCGTCATCGGCGGTATCGGGTTAGGACTGTTGCTGGGCAGCGAGTTTTCCGGGCGATATGCCACCATAGCGGGAGCGATACTTGTTGTGGTAGCACTTTTCTCCATGGCGTTCTGTCATACAAAGGGAAGAAGCACTAACCCATGACGATACGCGAAATTGGCTGTTGTGGTGCATACTGTAAAACGTGCCCTGCACTAATAGACAAAAGTTGTCGTGGTTGTAAATTAGGATACGAAAATGGCGAAAGAGACATTGATAAGGCTAAATGTAAGATGAAAGTGTGTTGCTTCAAGGAATGGAACTATGAAACCTGTGCCGATTGCCCTGATTATCTATCGTGCGAAATATTAAAAGGATTCTATAGCAAAAAAGGATATAAATACAAGAAATACCGGCAGGCACTTGAATTTATTCGAGAAAACGGCTATGCGAAATTTTTAGAGATAGCTGATACCTGGCGGGGGCCGTATGGTAGATATAAATAAAATAAAAAGCTCGTATGGCTCTATGCAGTATTAGAGGCGGAATCTACAACGATGCGCGCGCTATCATCCGCCACTTCGCGTCTACTCAACTCAGGTGGTCAGAGAACATCGCCCATATCCATGCACAAGGTGGTTTTATCAGCGTGTTACCCGCCTCATGATCCCTTTAACGTACTCGTCCGCCGTAAGATCCACGGTCTCGAACTCCTGAAACTTCCGGAGCACCTGCTCTTCGATCTTGTGAAGCCCGGCCGCGTTACGCGCCTCCATCCTCAATATAATTACGGGCGAGGTGTTCGAGCGGCGTATCAGCGCCCAGCCATCCTCTTCCACAAAATAGACCTTAACACCGTCGATATCGTTGCCGTGTTCATCAACCCGTCGTTTGCACCGATTCGGGTGAGCCGTGGCAAGCTCACGGTAATATTCCTCTACAGCATCACTCACGCGCTCTTTCTCCTCATCGCTCACCACCGGTATTCGGATCTCCGGCGTGTTCACGTACCGTCTTCTGAAATCCGCCAGCAGCTCGTCAACCACGTCCGTTGATCTCCCTGACCGCACTTCGCCAGCAGTGAGCAGCAAGAGCTCGGAGAACGCGAAGACCGCGTCGTCCGCGCGATTGTTTTTATCGAAGTACACGTGCCCGGACATCTCGCCGCCGGCGACCGCGCCCGTTTCCGTCATCTTCGTCTTGATGAACGAGAACCCAGTCTTCCATTCCACCGGTCGCCCGCCGTTCTCGGTGATGATCTCCTTGATCGCATCCGAGCATTTGGTATCGTAGACGATCGCCGCACCCGGATGCTCCTTCAGAATGTGCTTGCAAAGCAGTGCGAGTATCTGCTCACCGATGATCAGCTTGCCGCTGGGCGAGACCGCGCCTGCACGGTCACCGTCGCAGTCGGAGGACAATCCGATGTGCGCGTTCGCCTGTGCCACCTCAGCCGTCAGATCCGCCATGAACCGCGGGATCGTCGGATCAGGTAGATGGTGCGGGAAGTCGCCGTCCGGCTCGCTGTAGAGCTCAACGACTTCAGCGCCCAGCTCCCTAAAAAGCGGTGGCGCGATCACACCGGTCGTCCCGTTGCCCGCGTCGTAGACGATCTTCAAGCCCGTAAGCGGCTTCCGCTGCTCCTCCGGCAGCTGCTCAATCTCCTTGCTCGCCGTGGCAAGGGCTTCTTTTAACGAGATCGTCCCATCAAGAGCCTCGAACGCCAGAGCTTCCCAGCGGTCTCTCAAAATAACGTTCGCCGCGATCATCGCCTGGTAATCCGCCAGCACGTCCACCGCATCCAGCTCGCAGACACCCGAGCTGATCACGTGCAATGTGCCCGCTTCGAACTCCCGTTCGAGCTTCCGGGCGGTTTCGAACAGCTCGCGGACATGCTGCTCGGTCATGCTCTCCGAGCCCACGCAGAGCTTGAAGCCGTTCCATTCCTTATCGAGATGACTGCCCGTTACTTCCACACCGCCGTCCGCATCAAAGAGCCAGGTCGCGAAGTACAGCAGCGGCGTGCTACTCACCTTCGCTGCGGGCGCGATATCAATCACGTGCACGCCCCGGGCCAGCAGCGCGTTGATAAATGCGGTTTGCATCCGCAACCCGCTCGTTCGCACGTCCTTACCCACAACAACGCGCAGCTCGTGCGGTTCCTTACCACGATACTTCCTCAAGAGCTCGACGTACGCCAACCCCGTGAGATAGCAGAACTCGTCCGTGAGCTGGTAGTCCGGATGCGACGGGTCTGCAATGCCCCTGATATCATTCGCCCGATAGGTGGTCTTGTCTATAATCATTTTTTACCTTTGTTCTCCCCGTATTTTCATATCGATTGATCAAAAACCAAATGAATGCTAGTGTGGAAGTAAAAAGGAAGTTTGCCTCTTCTTCTGCTACCGACCCAAGATGTGGTCCATAATGAGATAACAAACTCCACATGTCATAGGAATAATTGAACTCGCTGTCTCTCTTTTTATGATGGCATTTTTGGCATTCTTGAGTATCAATCTCCTTTATAATTTCTAATTTCTCTAATTGTGCTATTTTCTCTTTTTGATTGCTTCCTAGTGGTTCACCAATTGATGCTAAAATTTCATCAACCAAGGATTCAAATGTTGAACGTAAAAGTGAAATAGACGATTTGTAATGTACTTTGTAAGTTTTAAGTGCACTATTATAATGTGTTAACGTCTTTGTAAATCCAAACTCCTCTAACTTCTTCTCAATATATGTCAGCTTATCTGTAATTCCCAAAATGGGGTCAAAAATAGGAATTATATCACCCTTTTTATTTATTCGACATTGCATCGTTCTTTCTATAATGGGGTTAAGTTCGGTGTAAATTTCAGTATCATCCTTCCCACCTAGTTTTGTTCTTTTGGCTATATCAAAGACAGTTTCCATTAACAGGTCTTGATTATCAGAATTTTCGAGAATATAAATCGCAGCCTTGTCACGATTAACGCCTTCATTTGGATCCAATGCAGCTTGCAGACCTAGAGCGAGTGCAGAAATAGGCGGGTAATTAGGCGGGCCACGTAGGTGTCGAATTATTTTAGGATCAATTCCTAAACGCATTCCAATTATCTCTATTCTCCCCAAGCTTTCCTTTGCAATCAGATCTGCTAAATATCCTTTAACTTCCAAACTCAGTTCCGTTCTACTAATCACCTCTCGTAAGGGTACTGGTGGTTCAAATATCAGCAAGCTTTACTTTAGGGTGCCTCTATCAGTCGCCACATGGTCAAATAATATACTTAGACGATAATAAAACGGGCGCACAACACTCCTCCGCGCCCCGCTATTTCACATGCATCCACACACGCCGGCACCACGGCCGTTTCCTGCGGTCGCAAGTCTATCGCTCCCGACCTCGTTTTTACCGTCACCATTCCCCCTACACAGGTCAGCGCCTGCAGCTTACCCCCTGTAATCATTTCAATCGAGCCATCAATCCTGAACAACTGCACCTCAAAGTGCCTGCCCTGCAATAGCTGGTAGTCCTCGAAATCCTCGTTCGTACACAGAAGTTTCGGCTCCTTCTTCAGAGCCTCTCCCAGACCACCTTCAGTCACGTTCAGCACGTTTAGCCCGTCCTCCAGATGCAGCTCCCGGCCCCGGCCATAATCATAGAGCCGGAAGGTCCGCTCAGAAGCCGTGCTGACCTCATAGACCTTTACACCAGCGCCTAACGCATGAACGACGCCCGCTGGGATATGGTACACATCGCCGACCTGGGCCTCGAACGCATGTAACCGTGATAGAAACGTCTCGGCTTCAATTGAGTTCATAACAGCTTCTTTCGTCATAACAGCCGCAAGTCCGAGGTAAATCTTCGCGCCCTTTTCCGCCTCCAGGACGTGCCACACCTCTTCCTTACCGTACGCATCGCCCATTCCGAGCGCGTATGCGTCGTCCGGATGTACCTGCACGGAGAGGTTCTCGTCCGCTTTGATGAGCTTTACAATCAGCGGGAACTTCTTCGGTTCACCGGCCCCTCCCAGAATCTGCACCGGGTAGAGCAACGTCAGATCGTCCAGCGTCAGCTCTTCCAGCTCAGGGTCTAACTCCGCAGAGCTCCGTGGCGAGACACACCAGAACTCGTAGCCCCAGGGCTTCGGCTCCACGAACGGCTTCACCGTGAACGGACGCGCAACAAGTCGCTGTAACTGCTTATCTCCTGAGATCATCGTTCGCGCCACGCGCTCAAACAGGTGCTTTGTTGCCTCGCGCTCGTCGTCCGAGACGCCGATCAAGAGATCCGCAACGTCACAGAGCGCGTAGGCATTATCCGGGAGGCACGTGTGCCACCACGCGGCTTCCGGGCCCTGCTCTGCGCCAATCGGTATCGTCAGCCGTATCTTCCCGTTTCGCGGGTGGAAGACGTCGACGAGGACTGAATCCTCGAGTTCGAGCTCCTCATGATCAACGACATTGTACACCACGCAGCGCTTCCCTGTCACGGTATGCAAAGTCGAGTTGAAGACGCATGCCTGCTCGAGTTCCGCATGCTTCGCCGAGGAGTTCACGATTACACTATCAACTACCGAGCCCTCTGTGATTTCAGCGTCATCAAAGATGGAGCGGGAGACCGTGCAGCCGGATTCGAACGAACGGAAATCGACCGCTAAAAAGTCGCGCAACCGACGGCCGACCTCATGCTCCTCAAGCAGCTTCATCATGCTCCGGTGATAGTTCGCGTTCGTGCCGAAATCTTCCCAGATCGTTGTATCGCTCAGGGGATAGCTCTTTATCAGAGCCAGAGAGTCCGCACGAGTTAGCTCGGCTCGTATACGGTCCGCACGCTCGCGGAGCCACGCACGAGTCTCATACTCCGGCGAGATCCAGGTCTGCCAGAGCTCGTCCGAGTTGAACGTCCCCTCTCGTCCCGCAAGCGCATCGCTGAATGCTGCGCGCATCTGCTCCGCCGCGGCACCGCTCAGGGTAAACATACCCATGTTCACCATGACCTCGCCCTGCCATTTCTCCACCAGCTCATTCGCAATCTCGTAATTACGCGTGTCTTCAAAATCGAGCAGTTCACATCCCTCACCATCCGTACAGTGCACGATCTGGATCCCGTAGGTGCTTGCCAGCTCCTCAGTGAGCTCCGCCGTTATCCCGAAGAGCATGACGTGCGTCCGTTGCGCGAGATTCTGTATGTTCTCCGGACTGTCATCGAGCAGTAAGAATTGATCGCCCCAGGTAACGAGGATACGCGAAGGGATTGCATAATCCTGAAATTGCTTGATCACGCCCTCTAACAGCGTGAGGTTCGGCACTTCAATGAGCGCCTTGTTCTTGACCGTCCGTGTGATAAGATTTCGAGAGCCGATGCCGGCTGTATGCACGATGAGCACGCTCTTACCCCGCGTCACCTCAGCCACGAGGTCTTTCCCGAACGCTGTACTCGCATTCTCGATAGCGAAAAGCGTGCCGAGTCCATTCCCCGCACGACCATGCCAGTCGCTTTCCGAGACCGGGACGAATGCCGAGTCGAGCAGTATCTCCTTACTGAACGGCGAGCACGCCAACCTCTGCGCATCAAAATCGTCAGTGACAACAACAACGATATAATCGAACATGTAATCTTGCTACTCTACTCTTTTATACGCGGCGAGCACATTTAAATGTAGCCCAAATGAAGATCAAGGCACGAATTGAGATACATGACGAGCATGCGGACCTGGCTGCGATTCCGCTTATGCCGGATAATACCGAGTCGATGCGGACCGTCGTCGTTGATCAACACGCCGTTACGTATATCGAGACCGAGAAGCTCGGAACGCTCATTGCGAGCGTTGACGATTACGTGCTGAATGCGAAAGTGGCTCTGGATATGGTGAATCTGGCTGTGGAGAACTCTGATTGATGACCGATCAAACTGAGAAGCCCATGGAGATGACCTTCGAGCTGCACGTCGCTCTGAACTGCAGTGCGAGTGTTGGCGATACGGTTGCTCTCGAGGAGTTCGCGGAATTCGTGGCAAGCTCCAATACTGAGCTCTTAACGAGAGGTGCGCCCCCCGGATGTGGTGCGAAAATCGTTTCCTGGGACGTTCTCGATGACAAAATCAACCTCACAATCGTTTCCGACCGGTTCGTCCGGGCGCATGATGCACTCCTCAGGCTGAAGAAAGAGCTCGCTAAGCTCCTGGGTAAACACCGCATCGGGATACGTGGTGTTGAGATCGCTGAGTACCGGATCTCGCTGGATTGGGCAGCGGGGGAAGGCCTGCAGATACGGAAATTGCCGTTTGTCAAGGCGATAAACCAGGCGCAGGGTCGGTTAGAGCTCCTGCTGGAGATCGATGAATCGGCATTTGATAAGCGAATCCCCGATCGCCTCATACGCTTATTGGAGGACAAGCTGGACGCGGCGCGCTGGAAAGGTAAATCGGAGCACTGGGAACTGCTCTTCGAGAGCGCGAAGAAGCACTTCCGCTGCGATAAAGATCCTACGGCTGAGATGCTCGCACGGGGCTGGCTGGAGCACGCGGCAGGCAGAGGCCAGTACGTTTACGGTCCGCAGGTGACGCGGATCTTCCGAACCTTCGAGAAAATCCTGCTCGATGAGCTCCTGGCCCCCCTGGGCTATAACGAGATGATCTTCCCCAAATTCGTCGCCTGGGACGTCTGGAAACGTTCAGGGCACGCAAAGGGGATTTATCCCGAGGCGTACTACGTCTGCACGCCGAAGACACGCGATCCTGAGTACTGGGAGGACGTGATAGATTATTTCAAGGTAACGAACGAAGTCCCGGTCGATATGATCATGGGGAAGATCGAGAACGTCGGTGGGATGTGCTATGCGCAGTGCCCGCCCTTCTGGGTGTTCCTACAGGGTAAGACCCTCCCGGACGATATCTTACCGGTCACGGTCTTCGATCGTTCGGGGGCTTCCTATCGGTACGAGAGTGGCGGACTACATGGCATCGAGCGGCTCGATGAATTCCATCGCGTCGAGATCCTCTGGATCGGTACGAAGGAGCAGACGATCGAGCACGCGAAAGTCCTGCATGAGAAGTACCGGCACATCTTCGATGACATCCTCGACATCGAGTGGCGCGAGGCCTGGGTCACACCCTGGTTCATGGCGCAGGAGGGCAAAGCAGGGTTATCAGAGTTACGGGAGGTCGGAACCACCGATTACGAGGCGATGCTGCCCTATAGCGACAAGTGGCTCGAGTTCCAGAATGTGAGTGTGAACGGGGATAAGTACCCCAGCGGGTTCAGCGTGAAATTGCAGAGCGGGCAGGAACTGTGGTCAGGGTGCTCAGGTGTGGGTTTGGAGCGCTGGGCCGCCGTGTTCCTGGCACAAAAGGGGCTGGATGCCGAGAACTGGCCACAAAAGTTCCGCTCTGTCGTGGGCGAGTTACCCGAGGTATTTAGGTTCCTGTAGTGGAGAAAGAGGTGAGTTGGATGGGTGAACAAGCGGGAGAGAAAGTGGAAGAGATACTGAGCATGCTGGAGGAGAACGCACGGCTCAGTAATGCAGAGATTGCGCGCATGACGGGGCTCGAGGAGGCAGACGTGAAGGCAATCATTGCAGACCTGGAACGGAAGGGAATTGTGAAGAAGTATAAAGCGATCGTCAACTACGCGAAGGCGGGCATCGAGACCGTGCAGGCATTAATCGACGTGAACGTCTGCCCGGAGCGGGACACGGGATACGACGCCATTGCAGAGCGGATCTCGAGGTTCCCTGAGGTGCAGTCGGTCCGGTTAGTCTCGGGCGAGTATGACCTCTCGATCCTGGTCTCAGGGCGGACGATGCATGAGGTCGCCTATTTCGTCGCCGCAAAGATCGCGACACTCGAGCAGGTGCGCAAAGCCGTGACCCATTTCATCCTGAGAACCTACAAGGAGAACGGCGAGATCTTCGCGGAAGAGGAGAAGGGCAAGCGACTGGCGGTTACCCTGTAACCTGGAGCACCCAGCCAGCCCAACGAAATCACGCGCTCTTTTAAAACCTCGAAGCTTAGAGAAGAGTGAGTATGATGTTAGACCGGGTTGCCGATCGGGTACGGCACATGAAAGGCTCGGGGATACGAGAGTTCTTCGATATCGCACAGGGCATGGAAGGAGCGATCTCGCTGGGCGTGGGCGAGCCCGATTTCGTGACGCCCTGGAGTATCCGCGAGGCCTGTATCTTCGCTCTGGAGAAAGGCTATACCTCCTACACGTCCAACTGGGGGCTGCTGGAATTACGTGAAGCGCTCTCCGAGTCAATTTATAAGGAGTCCGGTGTGTATTATGATCCAAAAGGCGAGCTCCTGGTCACAACGGGCGTCAGCGAAGCCTCCGATCTCGCACTTCGAGCAATCGTCAATCCCGGCGAGGAGATCCTTCTCCATGAGCCGATCTACGTGAGCTACAACGCGTGCACGATCTTTACCGGTGGCACGCCGGTGAGCGTCCCGACCAGCGCGGAGGACAACTTTAAGGTGCGTGCAGAGCAGCTCGAGGAGCGGATCACGGAACGCACCAAAGCGATCATTCTGAACTATCCCAACAATCCGACCGGCGCGATAATGGGCAAGAAAGACCTGGAAGAGATCGCCGACGTGGTGAACGAGCACGACTTGCTGGTCATCTCCGACGAGGTGTATGGCCGGCTGACGTACGAAGGCACGCACACCTGCTTCGCTGCGCTGAACGGCATGAAAGAGCGAACGATACTGCTGAACGGCTTCTCGAAACGGTACGCGATGACCGGCTGGCGCTTGGGCTACGCAGCTGGCAATCGTGACATCATCGAGGCGATGATGAAGATCCATCAATATGTTATGCTCTGCGCACCGATAACGGCGCAGATGGCTGCGATCGAGGCGCTGCGCTGCGAGGACGAGGTTGACCGGATGGTGCGGGAGTACAACCGCCGGCGGCGCTGGCTCGTGGACCGGCTGAATCACCTGGAATTAACCTGTTTCGAGCCGAAAGGCGCTTTTTATACCTTCCCCTCGGTTAAAAGCACAGGGCTCAGCTCCGCAGAGTTCGCCAAACGGCTCCTCTTGGAGGAGAAGGTCGTCGTGATCCCAGGTGAGACCTTCGGCCCGTCGGGAGAGGGACACCTGCGGTGCGCGTATGCCGTCTCACTGAACGAACTAAAGGAGGCTCTGGAGAGAATCGAAAGGTTTTTAGCTGGTATTGTGTAGTATATATACCACACGAAGAAAAAACTTTTCCGAGCTAGATCGAAAGAAATGAAGGAGATTGTTGTATACGGAAGAGGGGGGCAAGGAGGAGTTACCCTGGCGGAATTGGTTGCTCACGCGGCGATTCACGAGGGTAAGCATGCACAGTCAATGCCTTCGTTCGGGCCCGAGCGGCGCGGCGCGCCCGTTCTTGCTTTCCTACGGGTGAACGATACCGAACGGATCAAGATAAGGACCGAAATTGCAGAACCTGGCGTGCTCGTCGTGCTCGACCCAGGCTTGCTCGCGGTCGGCGACGTGGTGGCGCGATTGAAGCCCGCGGGCACGGCGATCATCAATACCAAGAAATCACACGCAGAGATGAAGACGAAGCTGGGAGCGAAGACGGTGGCCACGGTCGATGCTCTGGGCATTGCACGCGAGGTCTTAGGTCTATCCATCGTGAACACTACCATGCTGGGGGCACTGGTCAAAGCGACCGAGATCGTTGCGCTTGACTCCCTTGAGGAGCCAATGAATGCGCGGTTCGGCAAAGTAGCCACGAAGAACATCGAAGCGATGCGGCGAGCGTTTGAAGAGACGGTGGTGGGCTAAAGCGCCAGTCTGGTGCCATAAAAGAGCGAGAGTGTGATGTGAAAAGATGGGAGCGAAACAGAAGGGGTGGAAAGATTTGGAGTTCGGCTGTGTGGTCACCGAGCCGGGCAGCGCATCGTCCACGAAAACGGGCGAGTGGCGCTCTACACGACCAATCCGTGATAATACGAAATGCATCAAGTGCGGTGCATGCTACATCTATTGTCCAGAAGGGTGCATCCATGAGGACGAAGAGGGCTTCTTCGAGGCTGACCTCTACTATTGCAAAGGCTGTGGTATCTGCGCGCACGAGTGCCCACGCGGTGTTATCGAGATGGTAGAGGAAGAGGAGGAATGAACCTCCCCGGTAGACGAACCGCACTTCTCAGCCTGTTCCCGCATTCAGAAGAAGAGATGGGAGGATTTGTCTGATAGAAGATGACGAAAGGAAGAATAGTTGGCTTGGAGGGCTCTTTTGCTATCGCGGAGGCGGTACGAATGGCGAACGCGGATGTCATCTCAGCCTATCCAATTACGCCGCAGACACACATCGTTGAGCGCCTGGCCGAGATGATCGCCGACGGCGAGTTAGATGCGGAGTTTATCTGTGTTGAATCTGAGCATTCTGCCATGAGCGCCTGCGTCGGTGCCTCGGCAGCGGGCGCGCGGGTGTTCACCTGTTCCGCAGGCCAGGGCTTGGAATTGATGCATGAGGTGCTCTATATCCCCTCGTCAATGCGGCTCCCGGTAGTCGCCGTGGCGGCGAATCGCGCATTGTCAGGGCCGCTTTCGGTCTGGTGCGATCATTCCGATGCCATGGCGCTGCGTGACATCGGCTGGATCCAGATCTTCGCGGAGAACAATCAGCAGGCGTTTGACCTCACCGTCTGCGCCTACCGGATGGCAGAGGATCAGGACGTTCTATTCCCCGCGATGGTGCACATTGACGGCTTTTATCTCTCACACGTCATCGAGGACATGGAGCTGCCAGACGAAGCAGACGTCGCCGATTTCATCCCTGATTATGAGCATCCGTTCGTGTTGGATCCTGAGAGGCCGGTGAGCATGGGGTGCTATGCCCCGCCGTTCATCTATCTCGAGGCGAAGATGGCGCAGGAAGTCGCGTTTGAAGCGACGAAGCCAAAGATCCTGGAGGTCTGGAAGGCGTTTGGGGAGACCTTCGGCAGATCTTACGAGCCTGTGGAGACCTATCGAATGGATGGCGCGCGCACTGCGCTGCTGACTATGGGAAGCATCAGTGAGAGTGCGATGCTAGCGATCGACGAGCTGCGTTCCGAAGGAAAAGAGGTAGGCCTCATTCGTCTGCGATTATGGCGACCGTTCCCGTTCGCCAAATTCCGACAGGCAGTCAAGAATCTTGACTGTCTGGTGGTGCTGGACCGTGCAATCTCCTATGGCATGGGCGGGCCGGTCTGCGGCGAGGTGAAAGCGGCACTCTACGATAAACGGAAGGATCTCTCGATCGTGAGCTTTATCGCGGGAATTGGCGGTCGAGACATCACGTTAGATGAGTTCAAATATATGATCAACCGCGGTGAGGAAAAAGCAAAGATGGTAGCGTTGGGTGAAGAGCTAGAACCCGAGATCATAGGGGTAAGGGAATGATGCCTGCGATGGGAGAAGAAGGAGAACGAAGCGAGCTGGAGCAAGAATTGAACTTATTCACGCCACTGCTGCTCACGACGGATGAGAACTTTGCTCCCGGGCATCGTGCCTGCATCGGCTGCGGTGAGGCACTCGCCGTTCGGCATGTCTGCAAAGCGCTCGGCACGAATGTGATCGTCGTGAACGCAACGGGCTGCATCGAGATCTTCTCGTCGCTGTTGCCCCAGACCTCGTGGCGTATGCCCTGGATACACACGCTCTTCGAGAATGTGGGTGCGGTCGTTTCTGGCGTCGAATCGGCGTATAAAGCGCGGATACGAAAGGGCAAAATCCCGGATCGCGGCGTGAAATTCGTCGGGATCGCCGGCGACGGCGGCACCACGGATATTGGCTTACAAGCTTTATCAGGCGCGCTGGAGCGTGGCCATAACATCCTCTATTGCTGCTTTGATAACGAAGCGTATATGAACACCGGCATTCAGCGGTCTTCCTCGACACCCTACGGCGCGTGGACGACCACGGCGCCGGTGGGCAAGCGGAGTATCGGGCAGATGACCTGGAAGAAGAATATGCCGGAGATCGTCGTGGCACACCGGATTCCTTATGTGGCCACCGCATGTCCGTCATATCCGCTCGATCTGATGGAGAAAGTGCAGAAAGGTCTGGAGACCGAAGGCCCCGCCTACCTGCATATACTCTCGGTTTGTCCAACCGGCTGGCGGTGCGCGCCGGAAGAGACGATCGAGCTCGGCCGCCTGGCCGTTGAGACCGGTGTCTTTCCCCTGTATGAGGTGATCAACGGTGAATATCGAATGAGTGTGGATTTCTCCGTGCTGAGACCGGTGGGGGACTATTTGCGGCGGCAGGGGCGATTCAGGCATCTGACAGAGAAGGATGTCGATCGTATTCAAGCGCGGGTTGAGGAGGATTATTCGAAATTGCGGGAGAAAACGGGGGCGAACTAAAATGGCGAGAGAAGCAGCTCCCGACGCGGGAGAAACGGCGGCGAAAAAATTCGTACGATTACCTACCCTTCTCGAACGCGGCTTCTTGAATTTGGCGAACGAAGTAACGGCAAAGCGAATCTGCTGCCTCTGTGGCACCTGCGCGGCCTTTTGCGATAAGATCAAGATCGGTGAAAGCGAGGAGGGCAAACAGGAGCCGATTTTTGTGGAGGATTATGATACCGTCTGCGGGCTCTGCTACACCTTCTGCCCGCGAACGTTCTTGCCACAGGAGGAGATCGAGCGGAGACTATTTGGGACCATCCGCAGACGCGCTGAAGAAGATCAGCTTGGTGTGTATCGGAGCGTTTATGCCGCTCGCGCACGGCGGGTAGAGATACTCGAGCAAGCTCAGGATGGTGGAGCGGTTACCGCCCTGCTCGCGTACGCGCTGGAGACCGGCTTACTCGATTGTGCCGTGATTACCACTTCGGACGAGCAGTGGAGACCGAAGACCAAGATAGCGCGAACCTATGAGGAGTTACTCGAGGGCGCGGGCACGAAATACACGCTCTGTCCGAGCGTCACTGGCGTACGAGACGCTCTGAATGCGGGCTGTGAGAAGATCGGGTTCGCGGGCTTGCCCTGTCAGATCCAGGGCTTGCGCAAGGTGCAGACCGCGAATCAGCCCTATGACCTCGGGATCGAGAAGGTGAAATTGATGATCGGCCTCTTCTGTATGGAGAACTTCACGCCAGAGCTACTGGATTACGTGGCGAAGAAGAGTCGCAGCGGCTCGATGAGCGGGATAAGCAAGTTCGAAATTCGCGGTAAGGACTTATTCCTCTACGAGCGGGAGCGGCAGGGGATTCCGTTAAGTGAGATCAAGGACTACATTGGGGACGGCTGCCTGGTCTGCATGGATTATACCGCCGAGCTGGCGGATCTCTCTGTAGGATCGGTCGGTTCCGAGGAGGGTTGGTCCACGGTTCTCGTACGCACGGAGCTGGGAGAGACGGTGCTCAAAGGTGCTCTGAATAACGGCTACCTCGAAGCCACCAAGATAGCGCGCAACGAGTTGGACTCGATCCGGAAGCTGGCGAAGCGGAAGAAGGAGAGCAACGCCAAGAGACGCCGGTGAGTGGCCCTCCCCCCTCCAAGGATAGCGCTGGCGAAAATAACAACCATATGAGCGGGAGCTATGGCAGAGCCGTTTTTATGCTTGCGATGACGAAGGTAAGCTAGATGACGAGGCGAACTACTGTAATAACCGTAACCATTATCAGCTCGTTTGTGCTGCTCGTGATCGTATTATTACCCGGCATCGCTACAGAGACCGGATACGCATCCCCGAACGGCGGGCCGGAAGTTGAAGTAGTGGCACTCCAGCACTGGATCTACGAGCAGGGCTATAATTATACGGTTGCCGAGAACGCGATTACGCGACTCACGCCCGCGGAGCGTGCGACGCTCTGCAGCTACCGCCGGCTGGAGCCGCCGACCGAGCCACTTCCTGAGCATATCAGGTTCCGGCCAGCGGAAGAGCGCGGCAGAACCGAACCGCTGGCAGAATCGCCGGTTGAACAGCTACCCGCCTCGTACGATGCCATGGCGCTTGGCTACGTGACACCGGTCAAGAATCAGGGCGGCTGTGGCAGCTGCTGGATCTTCGCCGCGACCGCGGATCTCGAATCGGATGTCCTGAGGGACGAGGGTCTGGCGTTCGATTTCTCGGAGCAGGAAGTGGGTGACTGCAACATCTGGTCGAGCGTCGGAGGCTACAATTTCTGTGAGGGGGGCACCGGATTGATGATCACTAACTACTTCACCAAGCAGGGCGGGGCAGCCGAGACCTGTCATCCGTACGTCGCAGCGCATGGAACCTGCCGTGATTGCCCGGTCCTCAGAACCGTGGATAACTGGCGCACCATTACGGAGAGTAACGGCGAGAGTCAAGTATACCAGATTAAGAACGCGATTTTGCGGTATGGTCCCGTATTCGCCACGATATACTCAGGTAGTGCAGGGTTTGGAGGGTACAACAGCGGCGTATACGAATACTGGGGTCCGGAACAGCCGAACCACGCGGTACAGATCATTGGCTGGAACGATTCGCTCCCGCATACTCACGGTACCGGGGCGTGGCTGATCAAGAACTCTTGGGGCACGAGCTGGGGCGCCCTTGGGCCCTATCCGGGATGCGCGTGGGTTGCCTTTGGCTCCGCGAACCTCGGTGACGATGCCAGTGCGTTCGTCAGTTACCGGAACGCGACCGACAAGCTCTTTTACAACGACGAGTGCGGCTGGATGGGGTACGTGATGGGCTGTGGCGAGCAGACCGCGTACGGTGCCGTTCGATTCATCCCCTCACAGGCGCTTACGCTAACTGCAGTGGAGTTCTGGGCGATCGACACTAACATGGATTACGAGATCAGGATATACGGGACCGTTACCGCTCATCCTGACTATTACATTTTTAGCGACCAGCTTGGGACGACCCAGACAGGAACCACGGGGGAGTGGGGTTACTATTCGATACCGCTCGAGACACCCGTGCCCTTGGATGCGGGCGACGACGTCATCATCCAGATCAAGTTCACCACGGGGAGATACGGGTATCCTATTCCGATCGACTACTATACCGAGTCCTGGCTGCCGCCGTGGTCAGAAGTAGCAACCTTTTCGGGCGAGAGTTACGCGAGCTGCGGTGGTGCAAACTACACGAAGCCGTATAATCCGTATTCCGGCGAGTACTATGATGTGGGCATACGAGCCCGGGCAGAGCTGCCGAATCAGCCACCCAGGGCCTTCATCGATTCAATCACGCCCAATCCCGCGGTGCAAATACTCGATCTCATCACGTTCTCGGGGAACGGTACGGATGCCGACGGGATAGTGGTTGCGTACAACTGGAGTTCGAGCCTCGATGGGTCCCTTAGCATAGCGGAATCGTTCGCCATTCCCGCTTCAAATCTGTCTGTGGGCACGCACGTTATTTCCTTTCAGGTGCAGGACGACGATGGGGCATGGTCGTCAGAGGCTCTGGTAAATCTGACGATACTGCCCCCACCCAGAGTCTTCGATACCGGGCCCGGCGGCTATCCGAGCATCGCGGGCACGCATAGTGGTACCCTTCGGCCAAATCAGTCGATGCTTGTCTCCAGGCTCTACACGTATCCATGCCCGGGCTCCGGCGGCCACGCTGAGTACTTCCATGTTTATGGGAACGGACTCGACATGAACGCTACGTGGGACGGCTATCACGACGACTGGCACACGATATCTTTTACCGAGCCGTTCATCCTGCAGGGTGGGATGACCTATAACTACGAGCTACGAACCGGCTCATATCCGCAGATCGTGTACGCCTCCAGCAAGACGGTGGCCGGGGGGCTCATCACCTGCTCCTCTTTCGTGGACGCGAATGGGAATGCGCACGTAGATCAAATCCCCGCGATCAGGCTGGAATAAATAGTAGCTGGAGGCTCGTTAGATCCGCAAACGGTCAACTTCCTCGTCCTCAAGCGGTGACACCGTGATTCGCATTCGCGGCCCTTCGCTTTCACACCAGTATTCCACCACCACCGGGTCGGAACGAGCGTCCGAATACCGGGCGGTAAGCCGCGCTGCAAGCTTGATCGTCTCAGGATCGCTCGCCCCTTCTACGATTGTGATCGGACTCCCACAATCCGGGACTTCAAACGCATACGCGTTGGGCGTCTTCAGTGCTAAAAGCAGCGAATTCTCCCGCTCATTCCGGCCTACAATGACCTTCGATACCCTGAAGCGGAAATGCCTGCCCAGTTTCAATACTTGGATGGAACGGTTCGTCACTCTCTCGGCGTGCTCAAACAGATCCCGAACTTTCGCCGCAAATTCCTTATCGGTCAAGAGGCAGCCGCCCGCGGGCGCGGGGTACGCATCCTGGAGTCCGCACTGCTCAGCGAGCGCGATCTGAGGCTTCCGGCTCTTGCCCGAGATGCTGAGCAGCTTCTCGCGGTCGATCCAGCCCTCGCGTTCCGGTATTGTCACCGGTAGGAGCTTTGCTGACAAGGGCCGCAGAATCAAACCCTCGAGACCCGCCTCGCGCTCCTCGAGCGCCAGCGCCTTCCGGTGCTGGCTCATCGGCCGCTCACCAAGCACGTCACCGGTAACGATAAATTTCGCACCCAGCTCGTCAGCAATCCGTTTTGCTTCCTTGAGCATGTAGATCCGGCAATCGATGCAGGGGTTCATGCCGGAGCCGTAGCCGTGTTTCGGGTTGCGAATGACCTCAAAGTAATCAGTTCCGACTTCAACCGTGATGTGGCGAATGTCGAACCGCTCAGCTATCTTGCTTGCGTAATCCACTTTTTCCGCTGCGAACGGTAAGATAAACGTGACGGCCACCACTTCGATGCCTTGATCCAGGACCAGTTTCGTCGCCAGGATCGAATCAAGCCCGCCGGATAGGAGCGTTAGTGCCTTCATGAGTCTTATCCTCTGGCTTGCAGGTTGATATGTTACAACCCGAGCTTCTCAATCGCGATCTCCGCCGCCCTCTTTCCAGAGAGCAGCATCGCGCCGAAGGTGGGGCCCATCCGCGGGAGTCCGTAAGCTGTGGAGACCGCCATGCCCGTGACAATCAACCCAGGATATAACTCCGAGGTCTGTTCGACCACGAGATTCTCGGAGCGCTCCACCCACATCGCGCCCTGCCCCTTGGTCTGCAGCAACCCGCGCTCCTCCAGCTTCTTCACCACCGAAGCGTCATGCCCGGTCGCATCGATTACGAGCTTCGATTCTAATGAGACAGGATCCACCGCCGCTACTTGACGCGGCAGGCTGTAAACCGCGCTCCAGTTCACCACGATCCCACACACTCGCTCTTCATGGAGTACGACATCCTCCAGCGCGACCATGTTCACGAGCTTCGCACCCGCGTCGCAGGCGGCGGCAATCAATTTCGAGCACGCGTGCGGCCCGTCCGCGACGTACAAGCCTGCGCTGTATTCTCTGTAGGGTACCCCGAGCTCGTCAAAAACACGCTCCGCTGGCGCACGCACCGTAACCTTGTTCATCAGAAATCCACCGAGCCAGAATCCGCCGCCAAAGTAATTGTTCCGCTCGATGAGCAGCACCTTGGCACCTGCAGCGGCCAGCTCTCTGCTGGCCATCAAGCCTGCGGGACCACCCCCAACGATGATGACATCAGACTCTACGTACTCAAGCAATTCGGCTGCAAACTCATCCACGATCGCTCTTGTGATCTGACTCTCCGAAACGGGCGCGAATTTCATCGGCTCCATAGGAACACTTTTAACTGTAGCTATTAATAGCTTTGACCGTTCTTCTGACGCGGCATTTGCCGGCACGGCAAGAAGCGTGGGGAATTTAGGGCAAGCGTAAAACCGTCACTTCCGTATCGTGAAAGCCGCGGGCGGCTTTACGTTCGCCATCTTCATCGCGGCCTGTAAGAGCTCGGTCGTCTCGTCCATCGTTCGCCTGTCCACGGGATACGGTACACCGTCCTTACCGCCGAACGCGAACGAGTACTTCACCGGGTCGCGCCAGCTTGCGGGCTCGCCGTAGATCAGCTCGGAGACGAGCGCTAAGGCGCGGACGGTCGCCGGCCCGATGCCCTGAATACTGAGGAACTGCACGTAATTCGACGGCTGTGTGTCGTACGCCGCACGAAGCGCATCCCAGTTCACGCGGCTCGGCAAACGGTACAGGCGCCCTGCTCTTGCTGTTGATTTGAGCTCGCTGGTGAGCTCTGCCTCAGGGACGAGGTCGAATGCGGCGAGTGTGGTCTGGTGCTCCGGCAGCCGCCTGCTTTGCGCGCTTAGATCTTTGTACATGCGCTCTAGCTCGCGCGGCTCGGTCTTGACGAGATCCACGGACGTCCCGCGGCAGCCCCTGCTCGCGCGCGCCGTGAGATCCAGCACCGTCTGGCAGTGCCGACCGACGATGCCCTGATGCGGCTCCTCGACGTACTCCTTCAGGGAGGACGAGAGCCAGTGGTACCGACGCGCGTATCGATCGCTGGGGTTCATCCCCTGCTGGATCACTGCCCACTCCCCGCGCTCCGTAACGAACATCGAGTGATGATAGAGCTGATAGCCGTCCTGCACGCACGCATTATCCACCTTCGCTGAGATACGGCTTGCGTATTTCAACTCTGCGAGGGTGGCATCACTGAGGTTAAAGGTGCCACCGAGCGCGTCGATATCCGAGAGCGTCGATCTCGATCTCTTGCCCTTACCGCCGGCAACGCCGAAGCCGAACTCCTCGGGCTCGATCACCGTTTTCAAAACACCGCACACCACGGTCGTTGTCCCGCTGCTGTGCCAGTCATAAGCGAGCGCGCATGAGAGTGACTGGAACCACAACGGGTCGGCCAAGCGCTCGATCGCGCCGTGCACACCGTAATCATCCACGATCAGCTCGAATATCGCATGTGCTAACCGCTTCATGCGTATGAGCAGCCACTGGGGGGCTTTGCCACCGTGCAGCGGTAAATCAACCGCGCCCAGCCTCCGCAACGCTTCAGATCCTTCCCTTCTTCCCTGCTGAGGTCTTGCCTCGGAACACCCGTCGCCGATGCGACGGGCCACATATCCAATTCAAATCCTTATCAGCTTTAATCTCGGGATGAGCAGGCTCGACGAGGATGATCTCAAACCATTTTCGCTTGCCATCCTCGGCCACCCAGTAGGAGTTCAGCACCTCCATGTTGGGGTACTTCCGTGCGGTGCGCTCCTCGGCGATCCGCTGCAGGCTCTTGGCGGGCGTTATCTTATGCACCGCCAGCCCTTTGGATTTCCTGCCGTGCTTCGGCCTCTGTTTCCGCCGACCGCCCCGGCGCACCTTGGTGCGCACCACAATGATCCCGTGTTTCGCCTTGTAGCCCAACGATCGGGCACGATCCAGTCTCGTCGGATGCGCGAGCCGAACAACTGCTGGCTCCTTCCGCCACGCCATTAATCGTTCCTGCCGGAATTCCTGGACGTAGGACTCCTTTGGCCGCTTCCATGCCTCGCCGATGTATCGATAAAACGACTTTGCCATTTTCGTTCTGCTCTTTTAGTAAGGATCTGTAAGAATAAAAATATCGGAAGGGAAATAAAGATATAAGCTACGCTAGTATCATTCTATTTATTACGTGATAGAAGGAAGGAAGGAAGGAGCCCAAGAGAAGGAAGAAAGGAGAAAGTGATGGTCATGGTGAATAAGCCAAAGCCGTTGGACGTGTTGAACAAAGCGTTGAAGTCCCCGGTCATCGTGCGGATCAGAGGTGGCAGGGAATTTCGAGGTATGCTGGAGGGCTACGACCTCCATATGAATTTGGTCCTGAGCGATGCCGAGGAATTGGGCAGCGACGATACGGTCAAGAGTTTCGCAGGCGAGATACTGATGCGCGGTGACAACGTGGTGTATATCTCACCAACAGTGCAGTCGGAGACGGAGAAGAGCGAAGAGAAGGGCAAAGGTAAGGACGCGGGAGAGAAGGAGCCATGGTAAAGGGCACCGCGTCAATGGGTAAACGGCAAAAGCGGTCACACATTATGTGCCGCCGCTGCGGAAGCGTCGCGTTCAGTGTGCACGCGAAGTGCTGCGTGGCGTGCGGGTTTGGACGCTCGAAGAAGATGCGCAGAGAGTACGGATGGAAGGAGCGCAAGCCGTAGACACGGTAGGGTAAGCGATGCGCATCTCTGCAAGCCAGCGGCCGAGGTAGCTAAGTGGACTAAAGCGCCGGCCTTGAGAGCCGGTGTCCCGCACGGGACACAAGGGTTCAAATCCCTTCCTCGGCGTTCCTCTGGGCGAAGATCACTGGTACTATCACGCACACACACATATATCCTCAAGGGGGAGATGATGATGGAAGAATATGTTACGCTTTTGGATCGTGCATTGAAGCAATTACCGAGCACGAGGACCAGCGATGAGCGGTTCGTTATTCCGCTGCTCAAGGTCTTCGTGGAGGGCAAGACCACGATCTTTGACAATTTCGATGTGGTCTGCAATTACATCCGCAGGGAGCAGGAGCACGTGATGAAATTCCTGCTCAACGAGCTCGGAACTGCGGGCAAGATCATGGGTGACCGGGTTGTGTTCCAAGGCAAATTCACGCGCGAGGTGGTAGAGCGCCAGATTCAGCGCTATATGGATGAATACGTGCTCTGCTGGGAATGTAAGAAGCCTGATACGCACTTCGAGAAGCAGGACCGCATCTGGGTGCTGAAGTGCGATGCATGTGGTGCGATTCGCCCGATCATCAAGCGCCGTGGCGGTAAGAAGAGTTAATTCACCCGGTCAAGTTCAGTACAGGTGCTGCGGCTTTCGTATGTGAGTTATGTGGCTTCTCTGCGGATGGTGACCAGTTTTAACCCTCGCCCCTCAGGGCATTCACCGGGGACCTCGCCAATGACCTCGAGGATAGTGCAGCGGTCGCCCGCTTTGAGCCCTTGGGGGTGGCAGGCGTTAAAGAGCTCACAGTCTGATCCAGCGCAATTTGGCGGCTCAAAAACGACCTTCGAGTTCTTGAACGTGTATGCAGATTCAATCGCTGCGGTTATCGGCGCTTCCGTCACCTCCACCACACAGACACCGTCTTCATGAATGTAGCAGTCATGCTTGATATCGCTTCTCACGTTCGCGACTCGATACCGACGACCCATCTCCAGATTCGCACAGGCGTTCTTCAACTTACACTCCTCGCACTTCTTCGAGGCACCGAGGAAGATAAACTCTTCACCTACCTTCGCGATTTTCGCGCCCAGCAATGTGACGACACGTCCCTCCTCCATCCTCTCTCCCCCCTCTTTTGCTAACCGCTCCCACAGACCGTCCATTTTTCCTGCTTGCTCTTTCTCTCTTTTACTCGAGCACCTGCGTCACCACGGCAAGTCGTTCCGCAGCCTCGTAGGTGAGCCCGGAATCACCCAGGATGGTGTACCTCCCGGGGTTGATCGTGTGCGCGAGCGTGAGTGCGTGGATAAGCTCGTCGTCTCGAACGCCCAACTCCTTTGCGGTCGTTGGCGCGCTGATATCCTTCAGCACGGCCCGGATATGCTGCCAGTTCTCGCTATAGAGGTGGGTCATCATGATGGTGCCAATGCCACACTGCTCGCCATGCAGGGCGGGCCGCTCAGCGACCATATCGAGCGCGTGGCTGAATTTATGCTCTGAGCCAGAAGCTGGAGCGGAAGAGCCTGCGATGCTGATCGCGACACCACTAGAGACCAGGGCCTTGAGCACGGTTCGGACAGAAGGCTCGTCTCGCTGCTTTATCTCCTTAACGTTCTCGATGATCATGTTCGCAGTCATCCCGGAGAGTGCGGCGGCGTAGCTGCTGTAGTCCGCGTTCCGCAAGCGGTGTGCGAGCTGCCAATCCTTAACGGCCGTGTAATTGGCGATGATATCGCCGCAACCCGCGGCAGTGAAGCGGTAGGGTGCGGCGGAGATGATCGCGGTATCAGCGACGATCGCGAGTGGCGCGTGTGTGGGGACGGAGACGGGTGGTTTAGTTCTGTCCTCGTTCTTAATCGACGCTCGCGGCGATGCGATCCCGTCATGGGAGGCGATGGTGGGAATCGAGATGAAGGGGATACAAAGCTCAAAAGAGACAGTTTTGGCGGTATCGATGACCATCCCACCGCCGACAGCGAGCATGACATCCGCCTTATGCTCGGTCGAAACGGCCTTCACGGCATCGATGGTCTCGTAACTGATACGCTCCACTTCGATCAGATTGACCTCGTAGCCCGCATCGTTCAGGAGCTCACAGACAGTTTCGCCTGCTATTCTCTTGGTGATCGGGTCTGCGATGACATCGACCCGTTTCCCGACCTCCAGATGCTTGCATATGGTGCCAATCTCCTGCACGGCGTCCCGCTCAATTAAAACTGCCCGCGGCAATTCCATCCACTTCATGTTTTTCCGCCGTATCGCTCAGTATTCCTGACCGCTAGCTTGATTATTTTAGGAGCCGCGGTTAGATAAAGTTATTACTACGCTCACCGCCCTGATTGCGCAGACATTACTCCAGATTGGTCACGGTGTACGATCTACACCCCAGCCCCAGCCGCTCGGCAAGAGCGAACTGGATCTCGCCATGAACGCCCGCGGCCTCTGCGAGAATGTTCCGTCCCGCAGCTGCTTGAATGAGCTCGAAGGATGCTTGCTTGCTCGATGCTGACGACATCGTGGGATGCGAGCGCGCCAAGATCGGGAATGAATGGTCGCTGTTGAACGGTGCAGTCGCACAGGGTAGTAACGTCCGTGAGGAAATTGATGAAGCAGATATTATCCTCGAAGTGCTTGAGGATCGCCTTTGCCGCTTCGACCAGCGCGCGCGGTCGTGTACTGCTCGTACCAGCCCTCGGGGCGGTGCATCGCGCCCGTTGGACCGGTTCTGATGCATTGCGCACAGCCAACGCAGCCCTGAGGATCGATCGCGGGGTAGTCGTCCATCTAGATGACCGAATAAGGACAGGCGTCGATGCAGCTCGGGCACTGCTTGCAATTCGTTTCATCGAATTCGGGTATCGAGAACCGGTGCACCGCTCGCTTCCCGTTTTTCGTGCAGCAGCCCATGCCCAGATTCTTCAGTGCACCTGCATAGCCCGCGCTAAGATGCCCGGTGCAGTGCGTCACCGTTACGAGGTAATCAGCCTCGTAGATTGCCTGACCGAGTTCGATCTCTTTCACGAACTCGCCACCGGTCTCTATAAGCAAACCGGATTCGCCCGTAAGGCCGTCGGCGATGATCACGGGCGCCCCGAGTGTCGCGAAGTTGAAGCCGTTCTGTCGTGCTGTATTGAGATAATCGACGGCATTGTGGCGGTCGCGAGAGTACAGGGTCGTCGTATCGGTCAGGAACGGCATTGCACCTGTAGCTATAAGTGCCGCCACGAGCTCACGCACGAACGGTGGGCGAATAAACTGGTAGTTGATGAGCTCGCCCCATATGGAGCTTCACCGCGACCAGCGCGCCCCTTTCCCGCTCGATAACTCGCTGAAATAGATCGCGGATCTGCGCAGGGCGGTCGAGATTCGCGAGCCGGTATACTTCCGTCATGGCAGTAAGAGGTAAAAGCCTCACTTCATGTTAAGATACATTAATGCAGCGAGACAAGGTGAGCCTCGACATACATCTTCTGGCTGAAGGACGAAAGTCTTGAAGACGCGGAGAATTTAACAGATCCTGATATTCTTGCTCGTGAGATTGCTGAGAATCTTGAAGCGGCGCTGGAGCAGTTCAGCATATTAGTACCTAAGTTTCAGAGGATAAATAGCCATAGACTTTCTAGCAACAAACTTT
>CAZFWT010000024.1:0-23872 GCA_964522635.1 uncultured Halobacteria archaeon
CCACGATAATGAGGTGCAGCTGGCGTTCGGAACTCACCCCTTTCGGAACTACTGGCAAAAGAAAAAGGTTTAAATAGCCGAAAGGCCTGATTATCTCTGAGCCATGAGTGAGACAGGACAGATCATTATGGGTGGCGTGGGATTGTTAGCGCTCTGGTTAGGGCTTTACTTCGCGATCTCCATGACGTAACGCTCAAATCGCGGCGAAAGAAGGCGGAACACTGCAAGACCACACCACGCAACCAGAGCTTATCGTGTAGGTATCGGTTCGTTCGGCACGTGATTTTGGCTTAAAAATTGAAACACGCGCTTCTCGTGCCCGTTTATCAGGATGATGGCACGCACTTTTTTAAGCCTCGACTTCTGATGGGTTGGTATGGAACTCGCAGATTTCAGGCTATCGGGGTATGGAACCGCATCCAGCGCGCCTTCACCGGTCAATCGCATGATGGCGGCCTTTGCCGCTGATTTCCGGCCCGCGAAAGACGTTAATTTGGGCGTCGGCTACGTCAACGAACGGACGATCCCGCACAAACTCATGGTGGAGGCGATGCAGGCGGTGCTCGCCGAGCCGGAGAAGTATAAGGTGCCGTTCAATTACGGTGGCTCGCAGGGCTCGCAGAACTTGATCAACTCGCTCAAGCGGTTCCATATCGAGTACGGCCTCGGCGGGCTCACGCAGGAGATCGTCGATCACAATGAGGTTATTATAGGTCCGAACGGCGCGACGAGCCTGCTCGAAGGTATTGCGCACGTCTTTGCACCCGGCATTGTGATCACCTCCGACCCGATGTACTACATCTACTGCAACTATCTCGAACGGCAGGGTTTCGAGGTGCTTACGGTGCCCGAAGACGATAATGGCATACAAACCGATTTATTGCGCGCGAAACTAGACGACCTGGGCGCCCGCAAGGACGAGATTGCATTCTTTTATATCGTTACTATTAACAATCCCACGAGCACCATCCTCTCGAACGAACGACGAGCAGAGCTGGTGCAGATTGTTACCGACCTCTCACATGAGCTTGGCAGGAAGATCCCGCTCTTCTTTGATAAGGCTTACGAGCATCTGGTGCACGATCCAACCGTTACGCCGCTCAAATCAGGCTTACTGTACGATTCAGCGGGCCTGGTTTACGAACTCGGGACGCTCTCGAAGATTCTCGCGCCCGCGTTACGGATCGGCTATTTGATGGGGCCAGCAGGGCGGTTCATGAGCGCGATGATCCAGAAGACAAGTGATGTCGGGTTCAGCGCGCCGCTCATCAACCAGGAAATCGCAAGCTATCTCCTCGATCACCACGTGCAGCAGCAGATCGAAGAGGTCCAGGCGGGCTACCGGAAGAAAGCGCGTGCTGTTCAGGGCTGGCTCGACGAGTATCTCGGTGATCTTGTAGAGAACTGTAGCGGCGGTAAAGCCAGCTTCTACTACTATCTGACCATGAAAAACTTCCAGACCACCGAGACGTCCGCATTCTTCACGTACCTCGCACGAACGACCGGTGATGCCATGATTGATGGCCCTGCAGCCGATAGGAAGCCGCGCGTAATCTACGTCCCGGGCGAGCACTGCGTGCACCCACGTGGCGACCTCGTTGCAGTGGGCAAGCGGCAGTTGCGACTGTCATACGGGTTCGAAGAACTCGACCGGATAGAAGGAGCGATAAAACTGATGCGGGAAGCCGCGGAGTACGCGCGAGGACGAGTCTAGGTATTCATTCATTCGTCAGTACCGAAAGAAGAGAGAACGCTGACCTTCCTTCTCTCGTGAACGAGGTGGGCACGCGATGAGATGAGCAGGAACAGAGCGAAACGGGCGAAGCAGCAAGCGCATAAGAGTGATCAGGAGAAGAAGCTGGCGAGAGAGCGCGAACTGGAAGCGCTTTTGGCGTCTGCCGACGACGCGTTACGAGCGAAGATAGCGGCGATTTTAGCAGACGAAGAGCTCGTAGAGATACGTCCTGAAGGTCTGGTAACAAGAGGTGAAGACGGTAAAACACACGTGCATTTCTGGCGGTAACTTACGGTAGAAAGAGCAGTCAAGGCTTTTTTATGCCTCTGCCGGTAGTACTCTGTATGCTGGGCACGTATGTCAACACCGCTGCGGTCATCATCGGAAGCCTCATCGGCGTAGCGCTCCACCAGCGGTTTCCCGATAACCTCAAGAAGATCGGGTTCCAGGCGATCGGGCTCTGCGTGCTCGTGCTCGGCATCAGCATGGCGCTGAAGACCGAGCGGTTCATTATCCTTATCTTCAGTATGCTGCTCGGCGCACTCATCGGCGAAGCACTGCATCTTGACCGGCATATCGATCGTTTTGGCGAGTTCTTGAAGACGCGCATCGGCGGCTCAGCCAATGACCAGTTCTCCGAAGGTCTGGTCACCTCCTTTCTCATCTACTGTATGGGCGCGATGACGATCATCGGTGCGATTGAGGACGGGCTCAACGGTGATCCGTCCATCTTATTTGCCAAGTCGTTGCTGGATGGCTGCGCGTCCATCGCACTCGCGTCAACCTTCGGGATCGGTGTGCTCTTCTCCGCCGTCCCGCTCTTCCTCTTCCAGGGCGGCATCACGCTCCTCGCCGCGTCGTCGCAGGCGTTCTTCACCGAAGCGCTCGTTACCGAGCTGAGCGCGGTCGGCGGCGTCATCCTCATGGGCCTCGGCATCCAGCTCCTCGAGCTGAAAGAGCTCAAGGTAATCAATTTATTGCCCGCGCTCATTGTAGTTATCATACTCGTGCGCGTTTTCGTATAGCCTAACCAACTAAGTAAACGGAACGGGGGGGCGTCGCTCGAACGAGGGCGAGAGGTGAGAAGAAATGGCTCTGGAACTGTACCGCTACCTTATTGTCATCGGCCTTTGCGCGATTATCTGGTTCGTCAATGGATACTGGCTGCTCCACGCTGCGCGGGAACGCATCATCAGTGAGATCTACATACATAGCGGGCTCGGGCTCTTCTTCTCGCTGCTTACGCTCGAACTGGCGCTCGGGCTCGCGGGCGCGTGGATGCATTACGAGTTGTGGTGGCTCGAAGTCCTCGGTCTGCTGCTCTACCTCCCCGCAGGCATCCTCGTCTTCGGCTCCATGCTCGAGTTGAAGCGGAAAGGCCGGCCAAACGCTGGGACGAGCGACTTCACCGCGACCACCACACTGATTGATACCGGGCTCTACGGTATCATTCGCGAGCCCATGACGATGGGTATGGCCATCTGGTCGGTTGCGCTCGTGCTCGCCTTTCAATCGTTGATCGCGCTCCTGTTGGGCGCTCTGGCCTTCAGCTGCTTCTGGATGGCCGCACGCACCGAGGACGAGTACAACATCCGCAAGTTCGGTGACGCCTATAAGGGGTACCGGCAGCGGGTGCCGCTCTGGAACGTCTTTCGCAGGCGAAAGAGATCGTGACGTAAGTGAGGCTCATTCATTCATTCATCATCTTCGAAGAGGAAGAGCTCCTCGATCGTCGTCCGCAGCACCTTCGCGATGTTGTGCGCGAGCTTGAGCGAGGGGTTGTATTTCCCCTTCTCCAGGAAGACGATCGTCTCCCGACGGACGCCCACCCGCTTCGCGAGCTCTTCCTGCGTCAGATCGTACCGTGCCCGGAACTCCTTGATCCTCGTTCTCATTCCCCGTTCCCGCTTAGCTTAATTCACGCCTTTGCTGCTGTAATACGCGTAGAACCCGAGATACACGATGAGCAACGCGCAGACCGCGAACGCGAGTGTCAGCCCGATCTGCTCGAACACTGCAGGGCCTGTTTTGCTTATGGCGATTACCACGGCTGCGATTACCGCAAACGCAGGCAAGCAAACTCGAACAGCATTGTAGGACGACTTCTCGGCCAGCCGGTAGACCAGCTCGTCCTCCAGCACCTCAGACACGCGCCGCTTGCAGAGCACCTTCAGAGCCAGCGCGACACCGAAAACCACCAGCGGCGCTACATAGTTCCCGGCCGTTACCGACCACCCGACGACAACACCCACCACCATGGTCAACAAAATCCCACACCACGCGTACTGCTTCTTGTTCATGCTTCACCCCCTTATCCTATTCCACGTCTCCCCTCCGGAGGAAATACCAGCGGAAGATGTTCAGCGAGAGCACCATCACGAGCAAAGTCATGCCCAGTACCTGCGTCACTGTCAGTTTGACCACCGCGAGGTAATCGACCCAGAAGAGCACTGCAATGAGCACGAGCGTCACGAGCCACGAATAGGTCGCTGCATACGCGCCCAGCTTCTTTGTTCGCTCGTCGCGATCCGATAGCTCGCCCATTCGCTTCCACTTCACGAACCATACGACAAACACCGCGGTGATCATGCTGATCACTATAGACACACTCCGAGTGTTCACGCCGCGCAAGAGCACTGCAAGCATGAGCACCGCCAGTAATGCTAGCTGCACCACCAGCCACCGCATGCTTTCCCCTTTTTGCTTCATCGCTTCTTCTCCGCTCCGTTTTGTGCGTTACAATTACATATTTCTAACATTATGTTAGATATAAATAACAACATAGTATAAAAAGCTAAGTTGTGTTGCAGGTAACCGCCGACTGGCTACTCGTAGCTCAACTGCAAGCCCACACCGACCTCCTCAAGCTTGACGACCTGCGCCAGCGCGAGCTTCGAGTGCAAATCCGTGCAGTGGCAGGCGTGCACCGCCGCAGGTTGCAGCAATGCGAAGTAGGCGAGCGTACCCTCCAACTGCCGTTCTGGAGGATTGAGCAGGTGAAAACCGCCAATGACGTCGACGACTCGATCCTCACCACAAACCTCACGTGCATACTCGATCGTATTGCAGATGCCCGCGTGCGCGCAGGCCGTGATGACCACCAGGCCTTGTGATGATCGGTAGACCAGGGCTGAATCGTCCAGCGAATAATCGGCCTCCTCTTCATTCTCCTCGCTCACGACCGTGCCGATGGGGGTTTGCGCTTCAAATTCGTTCCGACGCGGGATCTCGCCGAGATACACCAGCCGCTCGGTGAGCCACACGGGCTCCCTGCTCAGTTGCAGCGTGAAGTAGCTCGCCGCTCGCATCTCCGTTACGAGCGATCCGACCTGCCCGAACTCATTGAGTAGCTTTGACTGGAAGATCGCGGGATGCGCGATCAGTATGGGCTTCTTCGACTCGAGCTGCTCTATCTTCGACTCGATGTACAGCCTGATAAGCGGGTCCAGGCCCCAGGTATGGTCAAGATGGCCGTGCGAGAGCACCACGAAATCGAGCGTGCGGAGATCAATCGCCATCTTCTGCGCGTTCATGAGAAACGCATCGGAATAGCCGACGTCGAATAATATTCGCGTGTCCGCGTCGTCAATGAAATAGGAGACGGCAGGTTCTCCCAGGAAATAACGATCGATCAGGGTATTGTTGTCCACGAGAACCGTCAACTGCATAGGTAATCCCGATTTAACCAAACGATGTGCGGAAGATAAAAAAGCAGCAGGCAGTGTCTGTAAACGAAGCACGTTCACGCCAATCGGAAGGCTGGGTATGCCCGCCGCTCCCCGTGCTGCTGACATCTATTTGTTTGACGACCAACCGCCAACCCGTGACCACCCAGAACGCCCTGTAACGACCTGCGCCTCGCCCGCTTTGAGTATGGCGTACTTCGTTAACGGCGGCGCAACGAGCTCGTGGATGATCGTCGAGGCAAGGACCGCGTTCAGCATAATCACGCCGAAGCTGGGGAACTCGCGTGCCGCGAGCAGAATGAGCCCGATGGCCACGCCCGCTTGGGGTAGGAGCGCGAGCCCAAGATAGTTCTTCACGGTATCAGAAGCGTGTGAGATGGTGGCCCCGAGTCGCACGCCGAGGTACTTCCCCGAGCAGCGCGCGAGCACGATCAGAAGCGCGAGTACGCCTGCGACCTCCAGCACGCTCAGGTCAAAGTGCAAACCTGCAAGCACAAAGAAGAGCACGAAGATGAGGTTCTCGAATTCCTCCACCACGAGGTTCAGCTCCTTGCGCTTCGCGATGTTGATGATCACGAAACCGAGGACCAGGTTTGCCAGGAGAGACGAGAGGCCAAGGTAACCTGCGATGCCAATGCAGAGCAGGATCGTGCCGACGATGACGACCACGAGGAACTCGCGCGTTCGCACCAGCTTCACCACGTAGAAAAGGACTAAGGCGAACGCGATGCCGAGGAGCACAGATCCTGCGATGTGGAGCAGGGGAATACCGAGCATGTGGTAGACGGAGAACTCACCCGCTTCTTTCACCAGCGGTCGGAATACGCCAGTCGCGATCGCAAAGACAACGATTGCGACCGCGTCATCCAGTCCCACGACTGCCAGGAGGGTAGTGGTAAAGGGCCCTTTCGCGCGTAACTCGCTGACGATCGCCATGGTCGCTGCGGGTGCTGTCGCAACAGAGACCGCGCCGATGAGCGCGGCCATCGGGAAAATGGTCTGCCAGAACGACTCATGAGGCACGAGCACCGGGCCGAGCGCGGCTAAAATCGCCGTGACGAAGATCCAGGAACCGAAGCTCTGAAGCGGCGTTATCCAGGCAATGGGCTTTGCCAGTCGCCGAAAGTCCTCCCACCGGAGACTGCTCCCGATCAGATACGCGATGAGCCCGAGTGCAACGTCCGTGATGATATCGAGCTGCTCCACGGTCCCGGCAGGAATAAACCCCAGCAGTGACGGGCTCAAGGCCATGCCAAGCACAATATAGCCGGTGATCATGGGGAATTTGAATCGCTCGAAGATCAGACCGGCGAGGAAGCCGAGAAAGATCATGATGCCGATCGCGAGAATGAGGTCCATCATCTCCAGAGTCTCCGGTTCGTACGCTCCATCCATCCATCTAAAGAAGCACTACAGTCTGGCGGGCGTCTTCATGAACGAGTGAAATTCCTTGATGAGGTGGTGGAGCGTGATCTCACCGATAAGCATCTCGTTCTCGACCACGGGGATGCGCCGGATGCGGTGAAAGGCCATCTTCTTCAAGACGTCTCTGACCGTTTCGTCCGGGCTGCACACAATAGGGTGCCGCGACATGAGGTGCTCCGCGTTCTCGTAACTCTCGAAGTGCAGCGTCTTCTTCGTCGGTGCGCCAAAGAAGCTCAGCTTCTTCTCAGGTGCGAAGATGTTCAGGATATCGTGCTCGGTGATAATCCCGACCACCTTCTTGCTCTCCTCGTTTTCCATGACCCAGACATAATCGCTCTTGGTAAGGAGCTCCAGGACACTGTCCACGCTCGCATCCTGTGCGACCAGCGGCAACTCCCAGAGCTTACGATCCATGATCTCGCGTGCCGTGAGCTCGTAGAAATCCGGGAGTGACTTCTTGACTTCCGCCATTAGCTTGTAAAGCGGTTTCGATAGTTAAAAATGTTCCGCAGTTGTTCACTGTGTTGCAAATTGTCATAGAAATAGGCTGTTCTGTTCAGATATGACGTTCGGTCGGTTTACTCAACTCGAGGACATGAGTGATTGACCGCTGGGTTTATAAACCGGTGTTATATATAGTTATATAACAAGGTCTGATATAGCTATGCAGCAGATATCACCGGATAAGGAGATCCTGCACTATCCGCGGCTGGATACCGTGCTCATGGTCGAAGCGTTTATCAAGGAGCACAGCGGCGAGTACAAGAAGAGGCAACTCTGGGAGCAACTGCCAAAGAAGGTGATGTACCAGACGTTCTGTGTGATCTTTGATTACCTTGAAAGTTCTGGAAAGATAGCCGTTGATCGTGAAGAGAAGATAGCGTGGATCTGGAATCCTGAGTTGGTGCGGAAGTTCCTTAAACCCGAATTAGTGGTTAGATGAATGCGAAGGTTGTTCTTGCTGATGAAAAGCTGAAGGACGCGTTGAACCGACTGAAGGTTTCCAAAACTGAGGACAAGAAACTTTACGAGTGGTTGAACAGAGCCTTTGACGATTTGACGGACGACCCATTCTGCGGCGTTCAGATTCCCAGAAAATTGATACCTAAGGAGTATATAAAGAAATACGAAATCGACAACCTGTGGAAATATAATTTGCCCAACGCCTGGAGGTTGATTTATTCCGTTGCAAAAGACGAAGTTATTGTCATTGCGATAATACTCGAGTGGATGAACCATAAGAGCTACGAGCGTAAGTTCGCGTATGGATGATTAGTGAAGGTTGAATAGCTAAGCATAAAGATGAAAAGTACATCAAGCAACTGATGAATCGAGCACTTAAACATAGGACTAGCCACCTTAGGTGAAATATCATGTCAGTGATAGTTATTTCGTCTCAAATTACCGGGTGACAAAAGGATAAAATACTCTCTTACAGAACTACAAACTAAGAGCCATGACCCCACCACACTTCCTCTACGACGACATCGGCAGCTACCCCTTACCCGCAGGCGTGACGAAAGCAGAGATAAAAGCGGCCTTCGCTGACCATGAATCCCACCAGGACACGCTGCACGGGATCTTATGCGATGCGTTGCGCCAGAAGCTCGACGCGGGTGTCGAAATACCAACGTATCCGCAGTTCCAGGACATGATCACGCAGTTCACCGAGCCGCTCATGGACGGTGCACGAACGGAAGAGCCGTTGTTGATAAAGGAAGAAGAGGCGAGGATCTACGAGCTTGCCGCTCTGGAAGCGGTGGCTGCTGAGTTCGAAGCGCAGCACGGGCGGCGAATGAAGCTCCGCATCTGCGTCACCGGGCCCATCGAGCTCTATTACAAGCTCTTTCCGCCACCGGTGTACCTGGACGTCGTATCGAATATCGCAACCTCAGTCGGACGGTTCATCAAGCGTGCAGTCAACGAATCCAGGAATTTCGACGTGGTCTGCGCATCGCTGGACGAGCCGAGTATGGGCCTGGACCCCAGGATCGAGGCAGAAGGCGTGATCGAAGCGCTTGAGCTCGCTTCGGCCTTTGCACATCGAGCAGGGATCGATACGCAGATACACCTCCACTCACCTATCTTTTACGAGACCGTCTGCCAGGTGGAGGGCTTGAACGTCATCGGCATGGAATCAGCGTCGCAGCCATCGCTCCTCGAGATCGTGGATAAACAGTTGCTTGAAGTGTACGACAAATTCCTCCGTATCGGCGTCGCACGCACTGACATCTTCAGCATGGCCGCGGAGTACGACGAGCGGCACCACACGAACGCATTCAAAGAAGCTGGAGTACTGGAGGCCGTTCTTGCCGAGTATAACAGCCCTGAACTCGTGACGAAACGATTAGAGAAAGCGTACCTGCGCTTCGGGGATCGTATCATATATGTGGGCCCGGATTGCGGCCTTGGGGCCTTCCCCACGCAGAAGCTGGCGTATACGGTCTTAAAAAATACGGCTGATGGGATAACGGCATTTTACCATAGATTTCAATGACACTGACACTAATCCTCAAACTCGGCGGCAGCTTACTGGCTAACGGGCGCGAGCTCGTGCGATTCCTCAGTGAGTACGCGTTCGCGAAGCGTACTGCGCGCCAGATTGTGATTGTACCGGGCGGCGGCCCCTTCGCTGAGTCCGTCAGAGAATTGCAGAGACGCTTGGGGATCTTGGACGATACCGCACACTGGATGGCCGTGCTCGCGATGCACCAGTACGGTCTCTTTCTCGCCGATGGCGCACCTGAGATACCGGTGCTCGACCGGCTCGAAGATGTACGTGCCACGGGAACCGGCCTCTGCATCCTCTTCCCATACCGCGTTCTGCGAGCCAACGATGCATTACCGCACACGTGGAATGTCACGTCAGACACGATTGCCGCCTTCATCGCGCATAAGCTCGGTGAGACGACGTTCATCAAAATAACTGATGTTGACGGACTCCTGGACGAGAACGGTGCGGTAATCAACCACATTCAGGCACAAGAGCTGCTTGAGATCGAGCATACAGGCTGTATAGACGCAGAGCTACCACAGTTCCTGCTGGAGTACGGCATGAGCTGCGTGATCGTCAATGGCCATTATCCCGAACGCGTCATTGAGGTCATCGAGGGGAGAGCGACCGTCTGCACCAGGATCGAGTAACGTGCCCTCCTGGCCTTGGCTTAATCCCTACCCTACTCCCCCAAGATCTGCAGAATCACCCGCCGCGACCGTCTCCGGACGTCGAGCTCAATAAAGATCACCTGCTGCCATGTCCCTAACAGCATGCTCTGGTCTTTGAACGGCACGGTCAGCGAGGGCCCCAGAAATGCCGCGCGAATATGCGAGTGCCCGTTACCATCATGCCAGCGCAGTTCATGCTGGTACTCGATCGCCCGGGGGAATAAGCGCTCAAGGGCGTCCGGCAAATCCTGAATTAAGCCTGGCTCGTACTCGATCGTCGTCACCGCTCCAGTCGCACCCGGCACGAAGATCGTCACGATACCCGCTTTTATGTCGGTCTCCCGGAGTGCGCCATTAATCTGCGCTGTA
This sequence comes from uncultured Halobacteria archaeon, assembly GCA_964522635.1. GTDB lineage: Archaea > Halobacteriota > Syntropharchaeia > Alkanophagales > Methanospirareceae > JACGMN01. Next base: position 10,381 of record CAZFWT010000024.1, read on the forward strand.
AGATCGACCAGCTCTACCTCGCCTCGGGTCTGAAACGCCAGCTCCTTCGTCACTACGCTCATTTTTCACGCCTCTACGCTTGAAACAAGATAGAAAAGAGAGGCTGACTCTTTATACGCTTTCGCTCTATAATAGATGTGCACTTTAGGGCTCGACCATGGAAACGACCTATCAACTCGTTCTGCTTGATATGGACGGAACGTTCCTCGATTCGCATGGAAAGGGGCGAATACCGAACGAATGGGCGTATGAAGCATTCAAGAAGAGCCTGGGCCATTTCGGGCTCGCGCTATCGATCCCGGAGATCGATGCTCAGTTCCTCCAGCCGCTCCGTGCCGATGGTGCGGACGGTGTCCGCGCGTTCTGCGCGCGGTTCGGACTCGCATGTGACGAGTTCTGGGCACGCCGCGAGATAGACGTGATCGAGGCAAAGATCGAGGCGATCCGAAGCGGGAAGATTATTCTCTGTGCGAGCTCTGAGAAGATCATTCGGTACCTGAGTGCGCGATACTCGCTCGCCGTGGTGAGCGACTCACAACAGGCCAGTGTGGACTTCACACTCGAGTTCTTCAATTTGAAATCCTACTTCACGGTCTGGTTTGGGCGCAAGAGCACGCTGGATGATCTTGATACTCGAAAGCCGAATCCGTTCTATATCAATCGGGTGCTGCGGGAATTGGCAATCCCGCGAGCGGCTGCGATCCTGGCGGATGACAGCCCGGTCGGGGTGCTTGCGGCAAAGCGTGCAGGCATCGATTCCGTGCTCATCACACGCGACGATGAGAAGCGCAAGCAATGCGAATCAGAGCCAACATTTGTGGTGAACGGCATCGGGGAGTTGCGGAATGTGCTGTGAGCGCTATCGATCACGGGATGCACACGCAGGTAGATATTAATAAAGCGCCTTCTTGATACGTGTGGTGGGTAAGAATGATTAAAGTAGAAACACCGGTCATTGTTCTCAACGAGAAGGCCTATAACGAATCTGCAGGTGCGCAGGGCCTGCGGCTCGCACAGATCTGCGCGCGCGTAGCTGCCGAGCAGGAGGTCAGCATCGTGATCTGTCCACAGCAGGTGGAACTCGCCAAGATAGTCGCAGAGGTGAGCATCCCCTGCTTCGCACAGCATGTGGACGCCGTTGAGCCCGGCAGCCATACCGGATTCATCACGCTGGAATCCGTGAAGCAGGCCGGCGCGGCAGGCACACTGGTGAACCATTCTGAGCATCGGCTCACGATCGCGGACATCGCGTTCATCGTCTCCAAAGCGGCGAGCCTCGGCCTCCTGACCATCGTCTGCACGAACAATATCGCAGTGAGCGCTGCGGTCGCGGAACTGAAGCCATACGCAGTCGCTGTTGAGCCGCCGGAGCTGATCGGCACCGGGCGATCGGTCTCGAAGGTTGATCCAGCGATCGTCGAGGACACCGTGAAGGCGGTCAGGCGAATTGATGAACGCTGTGCGGTACTTTGCGGCGCCGGCGTGACCAACGGCGAGGATGTTCGCGCTGCGATCGAGTTAGGCGCTGACGGCGTCCTCCTGGCGTCCGGCGTGGTGAAAGCGCAGGATCCGCGAGCGGCCTTGATTGATCTCGCTTCCGGCTTGAAATAACTAACGAGGCGCGTGTGCGTGACGATTGGCCTGTTCTGCTCCTGCCGCGGTGAGCCACTAAGCTCCTCTAAGCTTGGTTAGGGCTAGGCGAGTTTCTGCGCCAGATAGTTCTTGAATGCTTCCAGTTCTTCCTTGAGCTGCTCTACCTTCTCGTAATCGTCCTCGATCTCCATCCCTTTCTTATACTCTAAGAACGACCGGACGAGCGTGATGACATCGCGCGTATCCAGATCTGAGATGTCAAGATCCTCATCAATGCAGCAGAGCGAGGTCCAGTAGGTCCAGGCCTCATTATCAAAGCCATACGGGTTGAGCATACAGTGCACCATGAACCCGATTTGCCCGGTATTCCACGTCGAGAGCGGGATCTTCTCCTCCAGGCTCAGTCGGCATTGGGTCGCGATCGCAATGATCTCACAATTGTCTGGATCTTCGCGGCCGAGCCCAATCAGCAGCTCCGGATACTCGTCCTTCAATACCGCTTCGACCTGCGCCTCGATCGTTCGCCCGTTCTCTGTCTTGACGCCGAACATCACGCTCTCAGACCGCACGAGTACCGTGAACCAGTGATATGGCTCAGCGAGCTGCTTCAGCTTCGCTTCCACCTTCAGACGAGCCGCATTGAGCTCCTCGTGGATAACCCGAGCCCCTCTCCCGCGCGGATAGATCTTATAAACGAACCAGTGCTGGGCCATTATTCCGCCTGGAGGTCATTCGTCATCGATTCCAGCAACTGTCGCATCTCCGTTTCGAGGCGCTCCAGCTTTGCAGCCGTTTCGTCACGTCGCTTCTTCAATGCCACCCATTCGCCGAATCGCTCGTGCCTCAGCACCGTCATCAGTTGCCGCTCTTCGTGCTCGAGGGCTTTGAGCCGCTTGGTCATTTCGCTCTGGCGCTGCTTCAGCTCCACCCGTTTGTTGGTCACCCGCGCGATGCCTCGTTCCATCATCAGCTCGTACTCGGGATTCAATTCAGGGTCTTTCTGCTCCTCCCGCGAGACGAGCATCTGCTCTCTCTGTGCCTCGAGCTTCTTGATCTCCGCGGTCAGCGCATGCAGTCGTCTCTCGAGCTTCTCTCGCTCTTGCCTGATCCCCCCTACGTTCTGCTCGACCCAGTCCTCCAACCCTTCACGACCACCACTGCTCATAAGAGTACAATACATAGTCGCGCATAAATAACGCGCTCACGCGCTGCTCTTCAGAGCTGAAATTACTCGCGAGCCGCGAGCATCGCCATCACGTTATGGAGCAGCAGCTCGTTCTCTCCATCCTTCTTCACGGAGAACCGGATATGGCGGGGTAGCCCAAAGGAGGTGCAATCCCTGATCAAGAATCCGTCTTCCAAGAGCCGCTTCTTTGCTCCCGCTGCATTCACAACCTCCAGAAGATAGTAATTGGCATCCGAATGAACCTCCAGCACGGCTTCTATACGCTCCTTACTCCGCTCGATGCGCGCTCGCGAGTCTGCCAGGAACGCATCACCCTCAGCACCAAGCACCGCCGCACCGACCTTCTGCGCGATCACGCTCACGCTCCAGGGTGTCTTCACGCTCTCCATCGCAGTAATAAGCTCTTTCGTGGAGATCGCGTAACCGATTCGAATTCCGGGAATCGCGAACGACTTCGTTAAGGAGCGCACAATGATGAGATTCTGCGTAGCCAGCCTCTGCGCCGGGAACGCATCCGTGACAAAATCAACATACGCCTCGTCCAGCACCACGAGCGCATTGACCCGCTCTGCAGCCTCCACGATCCCGTTTACCGCTTCCTCCTCCAGATACTGCCCGGTTGGATTGTTCGGGTTGCAGAGAAAGACCACGTCATCTGGTTGTAAAGTATCCATAATCAGCTCTGGCACAATCCGCAGCCCAGGCATCGCGACACGCGCGATCTGAGCACCCATGATCCGCGCCGCAGGCTCATATTCACCGTAGGTGTGCGCCGGAATGAGCACGCGGTCATTAACAAAGCTGAGCGCGACGAGCTGAATGAGTTCCGAAACACCTGCGCCCACTAAAATCTCGTTCGCCGCACAGCCATACTTGTGGGCAAGCTGCTCGCGCAGCGCCGCGCAACCAGTGTCGGGATAGCGGTCGATCTCCGCGGTCGCGTCCCGAATCGCCTCCAGAACAAACTCTGGCGGCCCATAGGGGTTTAAATTCACACTGAAATCACGTACACGCTCCGTTCCACCGCTCACCGGTTCCCCACCGTGCGCACGAGCCCTCAGCCCCTCCAAAGCTGCCCGCAGCTTTATCACCCCGCTTCACCTCGTTCCTCAGTAGCGCGAGGCTCACCGCTCTCACCCTCAGACGCCCCGTATTCCGCACTCACCACCGTGCGGATATGCTCGGCCGTCTTCTCGCCCACCTTCTCGACCGCCATCAGCTCCTCCTTCGAGGCTGTTACAACGTTCTCGACCGTTTTGAAGTGTCGCAGCAAATTGCGCGTTGTTACGAGCCCGATATTCGATAACGCGGAAATGAAATATTCCTGCTGCTCTTTCAGCGATGCTGCAGGCTTCTTCCCGTGTGGGCTGATCTCCTTCTTGCTCGGCTGCTGCTCGCGCTTCGCAATCACGTAGAGCAAGGACGCGGTATCCGCCTCATCCCTCGTCTGGATGATAGGCACACAGAGATCGAGGGCGATGGCGGCGATGACCGCCCGTACAACGTTCGGATGCACGTTTCGCTGCCCGTAGAGCGCTTCACCCTCGAGCACGAGCACCGGCTTCTCGTACTCCTTCCGCATCCTCAAGATCTGCGCCAGCAAATTCCTGCGCTTGTTGATCAAGGAATCCAAAAAATCGGTCGTGCTCTTCCGCTCGATGCAAACCCGCTCGGAGACAACATAGTCGCCCACACCCAAATTCCGCAACCTCAGCTCCACACCCGCTTTCTCCAGGAACCGCGCCACACCCGACTTCGTCTCCCGCGGATCCACGAAGATGGTCAGGCGCACTTCTTCAGCCTCGAAATCGGTTATCCGCTTCTGATCCTCCCGCTCCTTTGGCTGCTGCTCCACCGCCTGTTTCGCCGGTCTCGCTACTTCAGAAACCTGCTCCTCTTCCCCCTCTACCGCCGGATCATGCGTTAACATACCCAGCTCGCTGATCCGCCGCCGCATCTGACGCTCCTTCGTCCGGCTGAGCCAGTAATACCCCTCGTCTTTCGTGCCCTTCGCAATCAGCACGATCACCTTGCCCACTTTCTTCCGCGCCGTCCTGCCCTTCCGCTGGATGCTCCGGATCGCAGATGGTATCGGCTCATAGAAGAGCACGAGGTCGGTCGCCGGTATATCGAGCCCCTCCTCAGCCACCGAGGTCGCGACCAGGACGTTGTAAACGCCGTCTTTGAACTGCTGGATGATCTCCACCTGCTCCTTCTGCTTCAGGCCTTTATCCTCCTCCTTCGTGGCCTGCCCGATGAACTTCACGGCTCGTATGCCTTCCTTTTCCGCATGCCGATCGCGTAACGCGCTCACAATCATTTCCGCGGTATCCCGGTAGTTGGCAAAGACGATGATGCGCGTCTCCGGGTTGCTCTGAATCGCCTCCCGCAGGATACCGATCAGCGCTTCCAGCTTGGGATGCTCGCCCTCGTACGCGGCGAGCGCACTCATCGCCACTACAAATTGCGCGTCGTGCATCAAGCGCTTTGAGGCCTTGCTGCCCTCCTTTGAGGACGCTTCGCTCTGCAAACGCTCGAAATAGCGTCTCACCGCGAAAATACCCTGCGTCTCGATCAGATCGATAGCGTGCTTGATCTTCATGATCTCAGCCAGCACTGACAGCGCCTGGTACAAATCCGCGTGCTTCTGTGTCTGCAATTGCACCGAGATCGCCGACCGTAACGCCAGTATTTCTGATTTGGTGATCTCCCTGCTTTGTTTCTTGCGGATGAACCCGAGCTTCCGCAGCGTTTCGAGCCGCCCGGCAAGCACACCATCCAAAACGCGTTTCTGCTTCTTGAACTCGGCCGGGACATCGATACCACGCCACTCAAAGCCCTTCTTGAAGATGTACGGCGCGACATCATGGTCATACTCCGTCCGGCTCTCGACCTTTGTCACGCCCAGCGCGCGACAGATCTCCTGGATCTTCTCGCGATCGCTGCCCGGTGACGCGGTCATGCCCAGAACCCGCGGCTCCGTCGCCTGCTCCCTGTACTTCTCCGCAATGTACACGTACGAGTAGTTCCCCACCGCGCGATGGCATTCGTCGAAAATCACCAGCGCGACATCGCGGAGCGAGATACGGTTACTTAACAGATCGTTCTCGATGATCTGCGGCGTGGAAACAATGATGCGCGCCGACTCCCAGAGCTTCCCCCGCTTCTCCACGAGGATTGAGCCGGTAAACATCTGGATCTGTGCTTCGTCACTAGTAAGAACCTCTTTGAGAAACGCAGTATGCTGCTCGACCAGCGGCCGTGTCGGCGCCAGGAACAGAATCTTTCCCCTCCTGATACGGTCGGCAAGGACGAGGAGCGCGATGGTCGTCTTCCCGAGGCCGGTTGGTAAAACCACCATCAACGACTGCTGTTTCGCCGCCTCGGCGATGGTGACCTGGTATTCCCGGCGCTCTACTGCGTTTGCCTTGAGAAACGGATGCACAATGAACTTCGTTGCGGCCCTGGACGCAGAATTGTCCATAAAAAGAGGTAGAAGAGCGGGATAAATAAAGCTCGACACATACATAATATAGGGCGTTTCTGCACCATCACATAGAGTTCCGACATTGACGCTGTGGAATGAACGTTGCATTCAACGATAGCGCTCAGGCTTCGCTTTTTCTGACCATCACCGTCACGTTTTTGGTTGTATCCACGATCTTCTCGATTTCGCCTTTTATCCGCGGCTTCACCAGCTTCAGTTCGCCCACCCACGGGATGAGCTCGGCTACCAGCTCCCCGTCATCGAAGAGCCGCACGATGCCGTCGCTCTCCGAAACCACAACCGCAACAGCGTCCGTTTCTTTCGAGATCGATGCAGCGGCCATGTGCCGACTGCCGAAGCCCAGTGGCAGATCCACATACCGGGCGATCGTCTCGATGTACCGGGTTGCGGAGAGCACGTAGCCGTCGCCACTGATAATGAATGCGCCGTCCATCTTCGCCAGCTCGTTGATCGTGCCCTGCACGTTCGCATCGCGTATGTCCTTCTGCTCCCGGGGATAGCCCTCGAGCGGGTCGAGGATCAGCGGCTTTGACCGCCGCAAGACCGCATCCGCATCGCCGATGACGAAGAGCGCACCGATGCTCTTGCCCTCGCTCCCGCGCCGCGCAAGTGAAAGCGCGATCTCAAGCACCGTCTCAAGCACCTCCGGCTCGCATTCCTGGCACCGCACTTTGATTGCTCGCAGCATTTTTATTTTTGCGTCCTCAAACCTAATTTTGCGCTGCCAACCTTATAAAACCGCGAATGGAGGGCCTACTGCACGTGAACGAGAAGCAAGCGGGGGAACAAACTTCGGGGGATGACGAAGCTTGTGCGAGCAAGAAATCCGCCCGGGCCTACGCGCCCGCGAGTATCACCGGCTTCTTCGCCATCCATGAGCATCGCGATCCGCTGCAGAAGGGCTCCTTTGGCTGTGGCCTCGTCCTCGAGTCTGGTTGCGTGACTGAGGTTGCTCATGTCCCTACCCGGGCAGCCGAGTCGCGAATACTGATCAATGGCCGTGCAGAAGAGGCCCTAACCACGCGCTACGTGCTCGACCGCCTGGCAGCCTCCGCGCCGGTGAACGTCAGCACGAGCTTTGACGTGCCCATCGGCTGTGGCTTTGGCGCGAGTGCTGCCGGGGCGCTTAGCACCGCGCTCGCTCTGAACGAGCTGCTCGCGCTGAACATGACGCTCAACGAACTGGCACAGATCGCACACTGCGCGGAAGTGGCGAACAACACAGGCCTCGGTGATGTTATTGCTGAGACCTGCGGCGGTGTCGTTATCAGGAGAAAGCCCGGAGCGCCAGGCATCGGCGTGATCGATCGGATACCGCACCGGAGCGAGCAGGTGAGCTATGTGTCCTTCGGCGTGAAACTGACGAAATCGGTACTGGCAGAGGGCGGCGAGGCCACAAAACGGCGCATCAACGATGCGGGCAAGGTCGCCTTACAAGCAGTGCTCCGCAAGCCAACGCTGGAGACGCTCATGCACGCCTCGCGCGAGTTCGCGCTAAAAATCGAGCTGATCAGCACTACCTGCAAGGACGCGATCGAGGCTGTGGCTGCGGAAGGAAAGGTCGCGAGCGTCGCGATGCTGGGAGAGACGGTGTTTGTGATCGGTGAGAGCGACGCGTTACGTGAGTTCGGCGCAGTAAAGACGAGCCGCCTATCTCACGCCGGTGCACACCTGCTCTAGATAACTCAATCCGCGAGCTGCCGCTCCTTCTTCGCACACACTACAGTCCCGGACTCGTCTAATTCAAAGGCAACCAGAATGCGATCACTCTTGTACGATTTCGGGTTCCACGTCCGCCCGCACGTGCCGCACTCGATGTCGCTACCCAGCTCCATGACGTACCAGCTCGCATCCGCGTAGGGCGCGCCGCAATAGGGGCAGAGACTGACCGTCACGTCCAGAAACGCTTTTTTCTGCTTCATTTGTACTTTCCTGCTAGCTACACCTTCAGCTCAAAAAAAATCATGCCGAGAGAATCAAATCCAGCAGGGTCTTCCGGTCCACTTCCGCACGCGTCCGCCAGCCGATATACAGCACGTTGTTATCCTCGCCGAGATAGCCCTGCTTGATGAACCGATCGAGCGCGAAGAAGATCCGCTGCTTCGGGAATTTCGCGCTCAGAAACTCCTCAACCGCCTTCCGCGAAGCCTTGCCTTGCTTCGAGATGATGTACGCAAGGGTGGCCGAGAGCATGGCGATCGTATCGATCCGCTCGCCCGAGGCCTTCTCAACCGCCGGGCTCTTGAGCACCACTACAAACCGATCACGTTCCGCCTTCTCGTCCTGTTCCGCGCCCTCAGACCCCTCCTCGCTGATCCGCTTGACCTCCATGCCCAGATTATCGAGCGCGGCGTTGAGCACCTCGAGCACCTCGAGATAATCCTCACCCAGCGCGCGCTTGAGCTCCCAGCCCTTTACGCCCGGTAATCGATGCTGTCGGAAGAGCAGCAACTGAGCCGCCTTCTTCAGCTTCCGCTCCGCTCGTGCCCGGGATTCCTCTTCTCTTGCTGCTGCTTCTTCCATGCGCGCCACTCCTCATAGCTCACCGAGACGGGGATCGACCGAGTCGGCCCGAAATCGCCTTCGATCCGCTCGTCCACTGCACGCGGTGAGATAAAAATCTCCTCTTCCAATGGGTTGAGCTCAAGGTTTGCTCTCCCTTCGTTCACCAGATAGCTCGTCAGATACGCCTTCCGCACGCTCGTCTCAAATGAGTCCGTATAGATGAACTCGCGATAGTCGATTCTGCCATGCGCCTCAAGCTCGGTCGATAGCTCCCGGAGCACCTCATCAAACTCCTGTTTTGAGAAGAGGCGTGATTTGATGAGATCTTCCAGCTCGAAGGGTGCCTCGGTCAGCGCGGGAACCGGAAAGTCATCGGTGCGCTCGTCAAAGGGCAGGAGCGCATGCCAGTAGTCCAGCCCTTCCTGCAGCCGCTGGGGTGTCAGGCGATCCTGTGCGATGATGGGCCGCCAGGCGGCAAGGAACGCCGTGGCCAGCTGCTGTGGCTCCAGCAGTCGCAATTTCAGCTCCAGTAGCGCGGGATCAACGTAAAAGGATGACGAGCGATCCTTGATCCATTGCTCCTGCAACTCAATGATCTTCGCCAGCTCGGCAATCGCCTCGGCGTCCAGCAGCAGCTCGTCCAGCGACCGCCACTTCTTCTGGTACTGCTTCAGCGTGCGCAGAAAACGCTTGACGTCCACATCGAACGGGTCCGTCCCCTCAGTTTCGACCGTCTGGCAGAAGTGGAGCAGCCGGAAGAGCTCGTCGAACTTCAACTGCTTGCCCTGGCCCTGCTGTTTCATTGGCATGCTGCTTTCCTCTCGTTGATTACTTTTGACCTCGCACTTTAAGTAATCCTCAAGCGCCAATACGACGGGTCATTCGTGTTGCAACTAGATCCGCAAGCATGGAGTTGTGGTGGAGGGGTTATTCACCCTATAAATAGCTTGCGGGAGTGGGCCGCTCGGAAGTACTGATGGAATAAAAGGTTTTAAATACTTACTTTACCTTTCCTTCCCGCATGACAATCAATAAGTGGGTACTCCTGGGGACGGTTGGTGCGCTGTGTCTTCTTCTTGCAATGGCTTCGCTCGTTCAGCCACAAGAAACGAGCTTGATAACCATAGGGGTTCCGACAGAGGTCAACCAGTGTGAGCCCCAGCCCTTTACTGTCACTATAACCGCCGAGGCGAAATACCCGCTTAACCTGACGGTCACGATTCCAAACGGTTTTATTTATAACGCTAATTCCTCACAGGTCAATTTCTCCGGGAGTATTCAGAATATAGAGCCCACGCAAACCGCCAACGGTACAAATTTGACGTGGAACTTTGCTGATCAGGCCAGTGGCGTTAACGCTACGAGCGTAATATTCAATCTCACACCCGGCTGTGGCGCGGAGAGTGGAAAGCGGCTCCGCGCTTTGGTCTATTATAACGATAGTACCAAGAGTACCAAAAATTCAGCTTCGATATTGGTGAACGAACCGTTTGTTACCATAACGATTAATCCTGAAGTCGCAGATGCTCATCTCAATGATACTGTTACGTATGAGATCATCGTAAAAAATACCGGATTCAGTCCCGCCTACAATGTCTCGCTCAACCTCACGCTCACCAATCTTACGCTCGTTAATACCAGCACGAATAGTACGAGCTGGTTCTATGCCAAACTCAATGTAAGTGAGACGAAGACCGAGACGATTAACGTCACCGTGGCGGCCTGCGACAACCAATTCATGAACGTGAACATGTCGAGGAGGTGTCTGGGTGTGGTGTGCCAATCGAGCTTCGCCAAGGGCAGTATTCGGTTCATTCCGCGGATACCCTTTGTAAAGATCGTGCCCCAAAATGTACTCGTCGATTACTGTCAGAAGACGAAGGTACAGGTGAATCTGAGCAATGAAGGTGATAGCGGCGCGTATGATCTTTATCTACGGATGGCCGGACTCCCGAGTCAATACGTCTCGAACCCGAACGCGACCTTTTATACGGGCAATAGCACCTTTTACATCGGTGATCTCCCGCCCACTAGCAGCTTTAACCTGACCTTCGACTTCGGCATGAGCTATGGGAATTGCACCGATCCCGGGAGCGGAACGGTTGCGATCTTCCCCACGTACTATGACGAGTGTAGGAACCTCTGGGCGCCACCGGTCAATCTCTTCCGCTACGCGTTCAACGCGAGTTCGAAACCGAGCTTAACCGCGACGAAAAACGCGAATCGGTCCGCGCTCTACTTCGGCGAGGACGTGACCTTTAATCTAAGCGCCATGTATACCCGAGGTAGTTGTCCAGACAATTCGGTCAATGTGAATATCACCGATCGCTACCACGAGAAGTTGGCAATCGTTGATGCTGGGAATGGCACGGTCGATGCAACCAACCATACGATCACGTGGCTCAATGTCCAGCTGAATGATAGCGTTCCCTGGATCACCACCCTGCGGTTCAGCGCGAACGTTAGCTGTGGTTGCGGTCAAACGCTGGCCAATTCGCTGGACGTCCTTGCGGGCAGAGATTGCTGCAACTGCCCGCTCAATGCGAGTGCCGCTGATTCTGTGATTGTGGAATGTTATAATGCAACGCTCTTCACGAGCAGTAAAACCGCAACCCCGTCACCGCAGGAGGTGTGCCGCACTATTACCTACACTACCACCTACGTCTTCGCGCACCCGCTCAACTGGAGTGATCTATGGTTCATGGAAGCGGGAAACAATAGTCAGACGTTCCCCGACGGTACCTTCAGTGGTACTGCCTACTTTGTGGTGAATAGCACCTGCAACGAATCACAAACCATCACGTTGGGCCAGTGGCAAAACCTGAGCTTTTTGAGTAACTGCTCTAACAGCATCTCTCCCGGTACGACCCTTGAAGTAAAGTACACCTTGAAGCAGAATGATGACGGGACCTTCCCTGACTGGTCGTATCTTAACATTTCAGGCTATCCTAACACCGATTGCCCTGATCCCGGCATTTATCGCGAGGCGGTGTTTGTCTCCGTCGACCGGCCTGCTCTGTCCATCGCAGTTGACATCGCCGACTGGATCACTGTCTGTGAGGAGTACAATGTGACGATAACGGCCACGAAATCTGGCGTGTACCCCGTGTACAACGTCACTATCTACTACAACGATTCGCTGTACCGCTATATTGAGAACACGACGATCATGAGCGGGTTCACGAATGAACAGAACGTGAGTATCAACTCATTCGAGCCGATGCGGAATGGTGTCATCCTGAGCTGGTATCTGGGCAATCTCTCCGCGGGCGGCACGATCCAGTTCAGAGCGGTGAAAAATTGCAGCCTGGCATCCACCGCAACGGCATGGTTAGACTATCAGGACAACTGCGATCTCAGCTCCGGGAACGTGCGGCACGCGGATGACAGCGACGCTCCGCTTATCATCACGAAGGGCGACATCATCATCTTGAAGACGCCGAAGGTGGTCTTCGCGAAGACAAAGAATGTCTCCTGGAATATTTACGTCACGAACAAGGGTAACGGAACGGCGAAGAATGTCACGGTCGTGGATGTGCTTGATCCTGACCTCCGGTATGTGAGTTCGAACATCGGCGGAACGCCTGCAACGCCGCTGGTCACGACTAACAACACGACGATAACATGGGACCTGGGCGATGTTGATCCCAACATCAAAGTGACCATCGGATTGAATGCGACCTTTGCGGGCTGTGAATGGTTGAACAATACCGTCAATGCAAGCTGGGGCTGCTGCAACGAGTCCTGTCAGGCAGTCGCCGATTATTCACGCGTGGAGATCCTCGAGGGCAATGCGGTCTTTGTACGGCACGATGCGGAGCTGATCGATGAGTGTGGCGGTGAGGCGAATTTCACCATCATTGCCCGAAACGTTGGCGAGTCGTACGTGTACGACGTAATGCTTCTCGAAACGCTTCCAAACTGCCTCGAGTTCGTGCTCGATACCAATACCTCATCACCGAATGCGACCTCGTTTGCCTATGATGTGGTAAACAAGACGCTCGGCTGGTATTACAACGAATTGGCGCCCGGCACAACGGTCACGGTGGGCTTTAAGGCGGTGATCAACCAGAGCTGCGTCTGCAATGAGAGCTTTGGCGTGGCGGTCGCGAAGATCAACTATACGATACCGTGTGGCGATTTTGGCCAGGAGGATGTGAAGCCCTTCGAGCCCGTGAAAGCGGAACCGCAGCTGAGCATCACGAAGACGCCCGCGTTCACCATCGCGGGGAACAGCAGCTACGTCAACTGGACCATTACGGTTACGAGCACGGGCAATTACGAGGCAAAGAATATCACGCTCCAGGACGTGCTGCCGAGTAATACCGTCTTTGTCTCCGCGAGCCCGGCGGTGAATACCGGCAATGGGTCACCAAGCAGTCCGCTTATCTGGACACTGGCGAATCTATCCACCGGGAGCTCAACCGTGATCAACGTTTCTGCACAGGTAACGGGCTGCGCGGATGATACCGAGAACGCCGCGACCGTGTACTGGGGCTGCTGCGTACCGAAGCAGAACGTTTCGGCTTCCGCAGCGGTACGAACACAGCCCGTCTTGATCTTAGACCGGAGCAAACAGCTTGGGACCTGCGGCGGTAACATTACGCTCACGATCAGGAACGAGGGCTCGACCGCAACTATCACGACCTGAACAGTAACGCATGTGCCACCTACACGTTGTCAACGGTATATCTAAATTC
>CAZFWT010000025.1:0-23739 GCA_964522635.1 uncultured Halobacteria archaeon
CGCTACGCGGCTGTCTCCGCTTCCTTGCTCTCGACTTCTTCCATGAGCGCCCCTTCCGGCGGTTCTGGCGGTGCCTCGAATGTCGCTTCTTCAACAGCAGCACTGAGGTCAACCACCGTCACGGGAACCTTCCGCTGCAGCAGTGCTTCGATCTGTGCATACAATTGCCGGTCTCTGAAGTGCTTCATGGTTGCCGCTCCTGACGGGCAGACCGCGTTACAACCGCCGCACCCCTTGCACATCGCTTCGTTCACCGTCATGACCTGCCGGACCTCGTCAAGTGTGAGCGCTCCGTACGGGCAGATCTCAGCACACGTGCCGCAGCCGATGCAGATCTCTTCGTCGATCTGCGAGATTGCCGGCTCGATCGTTGCTATACCCTGTACCAGGTAGACGAGCGATCCTGCTGCTGCTGCTTTGCCCTGTGCTATGCTGTCCGGAATGTCTTTCGGACTCGCTGCACATCCGGCGATGAAAATGCCATCGGTCGCCGTATCTACCGGTCGCAGCTTCGGGTGCGCCTCCAACAAGAAGTGGTCTGGCGATTGCGACAACTTCAGCATCTGGACGATATCCCATACGCCCTCGTTCGGCTTCAAGCCGAGCCCAAGAACAACCAGATCTGCATCAAGCTCATAGGGCTCGCCCAGCAAGGTGTCCTCTGCGCGCACCACGACCTTGTCACTGCCCGGCTTCAGGTAGATCTCGCCCGGCAGTCCACGCCGATAGTTGATCCCGCCCATTTTCACATCACCGTAGAATTCCTCGAAGCCTTTACCGTACGCACGGACGTCCTGGAAGCAAACCGAGACATTAGCATCCGGTATCTTTTGCTTTGCCATATACGCCTGCTTCGCAATGTACATGCAGCAGACACGAGAGCAATACTCATAGCCGGTCTGCTTATTCCTCGAGCCCGCACAGGAGATGAAGACGATGTTCTTCGGTTCTTTGCCGTTAATGATGATCTGTCCTCCCGTAGGGCCGCCTGCTGCGCAGAGCCGCTCAAATTCCAGGCCGGTAATGACGTTGGGGGTCAGACCGTACTTGTATTCGGGACACGAGGTCGGTTCGATGAGATCGTAGCCGGTGGCCACGATGATCGTGCCGAGGTCCAAATCCTCTTTCACCTCCTCCATGGTGAAGTCGATGGCGTCATACTTGCAGGCCTGCATGCAGGGGGTCTTGGCTTTACCGGCCTTGACATCTTCGAGCGTCGCGTCGCCGCATTTGCCCTCTTTGAAGAGCAAGCAATTCTGCTGGTCAACGGTGTAGAGGGGAGGCACGGCGTTCGGGAACGGCAAGTAGATGGCCGTTCTGGTACCCAGACCCTCGTCGAACTCACTGGAGATGTCCTTCACCGGGCAGGCCTCTTCACAGGCGCCGCAGCCGATACATTTCTCGTTGACGTAGCGCGCTTTTCGCCGTACCGTGGCCTTATAATTGCCCACATAGCCCTCGATGTTCTCCACTTCGGAATAGGTCATCAAATTGATGTTTGGATGCGCGCCCACATCGATCATGCGCGGTGTTAAGATGGAAGAGACCTTTTCAAGCACGGGATAGGTGCGATCGAGTTGCGCCGTGTGACCGCCGATCGAGGGCGCTTTCTCCACAAGATGCACCTTGAAGCCGGAATCCGCGATGTCCAGTGCCGCGTAGATCCCCGTAACGCCACCGCCGATGACCATGGTCTCCGGAGTAACATCGACCTTCTTCTCGGCGAGGGATTCGAGCAGTGCGGTTCGCGCAACTGCGCTTCGTACCAGATCCTTCGCTTTCTCCGTGGCTTCAACCTGGTAATCACCGTGCACCCAGCTGCAGTGCTCCCGGATATTCGCCATCTCGAAGAAGAACGGGTTGAGCCCGCCACCGACACAGGTACCCCTGAACGTGGGCTCGTGCATTCGCGGCGAGCACGCAGCAACGATGACGCGATTGACTTTACCTGCTTCCAGATCCTCTTTGATGAGATTCTGTCCCGGGTCTGAGCACATGAACATGTAATGTCGTGCAAGCGCGACGTTGGGCAAGGACGCTGCATACTTCATCAACTCTTCGACGTCCACCGTCAACTTGATGTTGATACCGCAATGGCACACATAGACACCGATTCGCGGGCTGTCCTCGGGCGCGTCCTTTGCTATTCCCTCCACCGACGCCGTCATCGGGATTTTTGTGTAATCATATTTTCCTTCTGCCATTTTCACGTCCTCCTCTTATCTTATGCTGCTCCTACTTTGTCTGCCATTTCCTTCAGTGACTTGTATCCGAGGCACAGCTCCTCCTCCATCTCTGACACGGGCTGTCTCAGCACCACCTTACCACGGGTCAAGAGCGCGAGCGATCCTGCTGCCGCCGCTTTGCCCTGCGCGACACTATCCGGAATATCCTTGGGACTCTGTACGCACCCGGTAACGAAGACGCCAGGAACATCGGTATCCACCGGTCTGAGCTTTGGGTGTGCCTCTTTAGCGAAGTGATCAGACGTCTCTTCGATCCCGAGCATCTGCAATAACTCGGCCGTGCCTGCCGTCGGCTGCAATCCGACGCCGAGCACCACAATGTCCGCTTCGAGCTCAAAAGGCTCACCGAGCATCGTATCTTCGCCTCGGACAATGACCCGGTCACTCCCGGGCATTTGATAGACCTCAGATGCAAGGCCGCGCTTGTAATTCAGGCCCTCGCCCTTCACACGGTCATAGAACTCCTCGAACCCCTTGCCGAAGGCGCGGACATCCTGGTAGAGCACGGTAATCGTACAGTCCGGGACCTTCTCACCGAGCAGGTGTGCCTGTTTCGCGATGTACATGCAGCAGACGCGCGAGCAATACTCGTGACCCGTTTGCTTGTTCCGGGAGCCGACACAGGAGATGAAGACAGCATCCTTTGGCAGTCGATCCACGCCCTGGACGATGATCTTGCCGAACGTAGGACCGGCCGCATTGGAGTAGCGCTCGAATTCCAGGCCCGTAATGACGTTAGGAAGTTTCCCATACTTGTATTCGGGCATCTCTTTCGGGTCGAGGATGTCAAAGCCGGTGGCAACGATGATCGTGCCAACTTTGTATTCCTCGATCCTTTCCTCCATATCGAAGTCAATGGCATTTGGACCGCAAATCGCAATGCACGGGGGCACCTCGAGATCCTCCTTGCCCTCCTTCAGATACGCGCGCACGTTCTCAATCGTGGCCTTACCACATTTGCCCTTCTTCACCATCTGGCAGCGCTCGGGATCCACGCAGTAGACCGCGGGGATAGCCTGTGGGAACGGGCGATAGATCGAGCCGCGCTTGCCGAGATTCTCGTCGAATTCGTTCGGAAATTTCCCGGCGAACCGGCATGCTTCTTCACAGAGTGAGCAGCCGGTGCATGTTGCCTCAATGACATAGCGCGGTTTCCGCTTCACCTTGACGGTGAAGTTACCGATCGAGCCCTCGACACCAACGACCTCTGAATAACTCATCAGATTGATGTTCTTATGTTTTGAGACATCGACCATTCGGGGTGTCAAGATACAGGCAGAGCAGTCGAGTGTAGGGAAGGTCTTATCGAGCTGTGCCATGTGGCCACCAATTGTCGGTGTGCGTTCCACGAGATGTACCTTGAAGCCCGCATCAGCGATGTCGAGCGAAGCGTACATACCCGCGATTCCTCCTCCGATCACCAGTGCTTCGGGTATGATCTCTACTTCCTTCTCCTCGACCTCGCCGAGACATGCCGCTTCGACTTTGGCCCTGATGGACTGCATCAAGTTCCGCGTGGCTGCTTCGGATACACCCTGGGGTTCTTTCTTCTTCTCTTCAACTTCAGATACACCCTGGGGTTCTTTCTTCTTCTCTTCAACCTCAGTCTCAGTTTCTGATGCCATTTTTTTCACCTCTCCTCCTACACATAATTCAGCTGCGCGAATATCTGCCGATCCCTGAAGTTTCTCAAGGACATCGCATCCGAGGGGCAATAGGAAGCACAACTTCCACAGCCGATACAGCCCTCCTCGGTAATACGCGCGATCCGCTTGACACCGCCGGTCACTTTCAGGATCTCATAGGTGACTGCAGCTACTGGTTCTTCAACTAATTCAATCGCCTCTACCGGGCAGATCTCCACACAGAGGCCGCATCCGGAACAGATAGCCTCGTCAACGACGGAGACGATACCGGGAGTCTCCATGAAGCTCTTCGCCAGTAGCACGTTTGCACGCGCCGCCGCGGCGCTACTCATGGCGAGGGTCTCGTCGACCATCGCCGGAAAGACCGCGGAGCCACAGACGAAGACGCCCTCATTCACCGTATCGACCGGTGTCAAGACGAGCTTTGGTCGCTCCTGCGCCTCCATGAAGAATCCGTTCTTCAGTGGTACCATGAACATACGACTCAGATTCACGTTCTCTTCCGCCGGGAGCATAGGCATGCTGTAGACCAGTAGATCAGGCTTTATCTGAAGCTCATCATTGAAGATGACGTCGAAGACTGAGAGAACGCCGTCCGTTAGTTCAGGTGGACGCGCGGAATCGTATCTGAGGAAGATCACGCCAGCCTCGCGCGCTTCTTTATACAGCATCTCCCATTTACCGTAGGTCTTGGTCTCCTGATAGAGGAGGAACACATTCGCCTCAGGCTTGAGCTTCTTCGCCTTGAGCGCGTTGCTGACCGCTTCGATGCTGCTGTACTTCGAATAGACGCCGTCGCCCCAGTCGATATCCTGCACGATCGCGATGGTATTTGCCTCGAGTGAGCCTGCATCCAGCAACTTCGCGAACTCCGATTGCGTGATCGGTTTGACCGCGGCGCCTTCAAAGATTGGGAGACCGTCCGTAGGCAGCTCTCGCGCACCCGTTGCGAGCACCGCGGAGCCGAAGTCGATCTCCTCATCGATGCCGTCGCCAACGACCTGCGCTTTAAATGCGCCTGCACGGCCGCGGACACGATCGATCGTGGCACCGGTGTAAACCGTGATCCGGTCGTTACCTTTCACGTTATCCAGTAACTTTTGCAAGAAATCCGCCGCCTTCGTTCCGTCCTGCAATTCCTCGTACTCGCGTAATTCGCCGCCCAGTTCAGCTTCCCGCTCCACCAGGTAGACATCATAGCCTGCATTCGCGATCCCCAGAGCCGCGTTCATGCCTGCCACACCGCCACCGGCGACCAGAGCCTTTGGAATCACCGGATAGCTCTCGATCGGAGTGGGCTCGAGATACCGTGCGCGCTCGACCGCCATAGCCATTTGGGCGTTCGCTGCAGCCGTTGCATCCGCCTTATCCTGCACCCATGCGCACTGCTCGCGCAGGTTCACCATCTCAAGTAAATAAGGATTCAGACCAGCCTTCGCACATGCATCCCGGAAGAGCTCTTCGTAGGCACGGGGTGAATAACCCGCCACAATGATCCGGTTCAATCCCTGATCCACGATACCGCTCTCGATCGCGACCATTGTCTCCTGCATGGTAGCGGTCTCTGCGTTCACCGCAGCCACGTTCCGCATGCGTTTGACTTCTGCGGCAACGGCCGGAATATCAATAGTCCCGGCAACGTCGCCCTGCACACTGCTGATGAAGACGCCGATCTTCGGCTCTTCATCGCCCACCTCGATATATTTTCGCTCCTCCTGACCGGGGATCGGCTCCGTCTTGCCTGACTGCGCAGCCGCTTTTAATGCGGCACCGCTTGCCTGCATCGCGGTCTCACGCACCTTCATCGGCGCGGTTGCCGTACCCGCAGCGAAGATGCCGGGAACGCTCGTCTCTAAGGGGCTGGTAAGGGGGGTCTCGATGAAGCCATACGTGTCGGTCTTCACCGCGAAGGTCTCCGCGAGCTTCCCCAGGGTCTTCGAGGGGAGCAGTCCAACCGCGAGCACGACCATATCGAGCTCCTGGCGCTCAATCGTGCCATTCGCCAGATTCTCGTACTTCACGAAGAGCGTATCTGCTTCCGGGAACACCTCGGGCACGCGTGATCGGATGTAATGGACACCGTACTTATCCTTCAGCTTCGCCACCAGCTCCTCATCCTTGCCAAAGACCCGCACGTCCATGTAGAAGACGAAGACATCCATGAACGGATAGCGCTCCTTCACTTCCCAGACCTCTTTCGCTGTGTAGCCACAGCAGGCCGTGGAGCAGATTTCGTTCTCCTGACACCGTGAGCCGATACACTTGATGAATCCGATCTTTTTCACTGGCTTGCCGTCTGACGGTCGCACCAACGCACCGGTCTCGCTCACGGTGCAGGCCCGCAACATCGCTTCGAACTCCAGCGAGGTGACCACGTCTGGATCGTTGATCGCATAGCCCTTCGCGATGTTGTCAAAGACGTCATAGCCCGGCGCGAGCACCACGCTCTCCACGCCGATCTCCTGTCCGGAGACGGTCAATTTGAAATCGCCCGCTGAGCCTGAGCAGGCCTCGACCTCACTCGAGAGCATCAGCTCGATGTTGGGATGATTCTCGATCTTAATAATCCGGGGCAGAATGCCGGTCTCGCACTCTGCGAGCTCTGCTACTTTACCACCGAGTTTCTCGTTCTTATCGATCAGATAGACTTTATAGCCTGCATCAGCGAGATCAAGCGCTGCCGTAATTCCGGCAACACCGCCACCTACTACCGCTATTCCCATTTTTACACCACCTTCTCAAGGATTCGCTTCGTGCTCACTATGTTCTTATCAAACCCCAATTTCTTCGCGTCTATACCCAGTGCAAGCCCCAGCAACTGCGTAATGTAGACCACTGGCATGTCGAACTTGACCTTCAACGCCTTCTCGATATCCGGCTGCTTTGAGTCCAGCATCATGCCGCAGAGTGGGCAGGCAAGTGCGATGCAATCCGCTCCAGCATCCTTTGCGGTCTCCAGGATCTTTCGCGCCAGCTCAAACGCGAGATCACCCCGGGTCATCATCAACGGCCCTCCACAGCACTTCGTCTTCATGGCGCTGAAGGGCACATTCTCGCCGCCGATCAGCTCGATTAACTGGTCCATCAGGACCGGATCATCGGGATCATCAAAGGCAGTCTCGGGCGGCCGCCCCAAATAGCAGCCATAATAGGGGGCAACCTTAATCTCGACCTTCTTCTCCAGCTTGCTCCGTATCGCGTCCAGGCCGATATCATTGACGAGGACGTCGAGTATATGTTTGGGCGTGACCGTTCCGTTGTACTCAAGAGAAGGATCGATCCCCTTGATCTCCTCGCGTAATTTCTCATCATGCTTCAAGGCGTTGTTCGCACGCGCCAAATTGTAATAGCAGATACTGCAGGGGGTAACGATGTTCAAACCTTCCCGCTCGGCTATTGCCAGGTTACGCGCGTTCAACGCATAGACCAACCGCGGATCCTCGGCCTCAGCCGCACCACAGCAGTTCCAGTCCTCCACTTCCACCAGTTCGACCCCGAGTTTCTCAAATACTGCCTTGGTGGACATGTCCTGCTCCAGTGCCGTCCCCTCAGAAGGACAGCCGGGATATAACGCAAGTTTCTCGACGCTCATTGCTCCTTCTCCTTCTCCTCCACCCATGCGAAGATCTTCTTCATCACTTCACGTTGCTTGATCTTTGAGGGCAGCATGCCTTTGGTCAGCCCGTGCCCGCCGAGCGGGCCCATTTTACCGTGCATGAACATCCGCATCCCGAAGTCCTTGTAGTCCTTCATCATCGCCATCATACCAGAGACGGTGCCGCCTTCTCTCTTCGGATAGTATTCCAGCGCCAGACCCATATCATAAAGCCGCCCGTACTTCTCCAGCGTGTGCAAGAACGCCTCTTCGAAAAGCGGTCGTGGACTCTCAATCTTGATCTTGCCTGCTTTCGCCTCTTTCTCTGCTATGCGCCGTATCACAGCCAGTACATCCCCGACCACCACGTTCTGCGGGCAGCGGGCCGTACAGGTCTGACAGATCAGACAGATCCAGAGATCAGGGTTGGTCAAGACCTCGTTCCGCATGCCCAGGAGGCTCATCTGAATGATCTTGCGCGGATTGTAGCTGGGAATAATTTCAGTGATCGGGCATCCCAAGGTACACGTGCTGCACTGATAACATGCGGTCAGATGCTCACCACCAAGCTCATTCAAGATCTCGTTTTTGAAGTTCGGGTCTAGCTCCCACGTCTTTATTGGCATTTTACCTCAGGCACTCTTCGAGCTCCTCTTCCTCATAGGTCGTGAACGGGAGTGGCTCCGCGACATCCTTGCCCGGTACGTACTTGAACAGCTCCTGGACCTTCCGGGTCAGGACGGGGTAGAAACGCGTCAGGGGGATATCCTTCGGACAGGCATCCTCACATGCACCACAGGCTACGCAGGTCGTGCTGACGTGATATACCCGCGTGAGGTGATAGAGCAGTTGATTTACCGGCACCGCGATCGCACCACGCGCCTCGGCCAGGTTCAAGAGATCACCACCGGTCGGGTTCCCGATCGGCTGGTCGAAGAAGCACTCCTTGCAATAGCAGACCGGGCAGACGTCACGACAGTTCTTGCAGACAATGCAGTCGCGCAGGAAGGCTTCTAAGGCTTCCTGGCTGTCGGGTATCGGTAGCTTCTCCAAATTCGACGCCGCCTCCGCTGCGATCCGCTCTTTCTCAGCCGCGCGTTCCAGGTCCTTGTCCTTGAGCTCGAGCCCAACGGCACTCAGCGCCGCCTCGCCCATCTTCGAATGCCCGGCAACACTCACCTTATCGCCGTTCGTGCGCGCAATAACGACATCACCGACATCTGCGAGCCGGTTGTCACAGATCGCGCAGGCGTCCCGAATGGGAATGCCCTTGCCAGCCAGCTCATTGATCTTTGCAGCGTCCACCTGGTCACCGATCTCAGCATAATGCATAGCGTACACTTCATTCGGATACGCGCCGAAACAATCCACAGCGATGAGCAGTACGCTGTCCGCATTGAGCTGCTTGAGCTTGATCATCTCGATAGCCGCTCGAATCTCACACGGTTTCGCCACGATACCTACCTTCTCGTCGATCAGCCAGCCTTTCACGATATTTGCCGCGTTGACACCGAATGAGGGTGCGAAGATGACCGATTCCGGCGCTACAATCCTATCCTTGTCCCGCACCAGCATGTAAGAAACGCTGGTACCGACGCGATAGGGTAGAATCAATGCATCCACAACGTTCTTCTCCAGCAAGCCCTTGAAGAAGTCCCCTAATTCACCATAAGCGAGTTCTGCTCCTTTCATAGTACCTCGTCCTTCATGGGATTTGGTCCCAATTGCTTGATATCCGCCGCCATTTGCTTCATCGTGGTGGCGAATTTGTCGCCCTCAGACGCGCTGATCCAGTGCAACTGCACGCGGTCGTCCATGCCAAACTGTTTCAGAATAGTCCGCATCGCCGCGACTCGGCGTCGGGAATAGAAGTTCCCCTTGATGTAGTGGCACTCACCCGGATGACAACCTCCGATGAATACCCCGTCAGCGCCATTGAGCAGCGCTTTGACGAGGAATACCGGATCCAAGCGCGCCGTGCACATCATTCTGATGATCCGAATGTTTGGTGGATATTTCTTCCGCGACGTCCCTGCTAGGTCTGCGCCCGCATATGTGCACCAATTACAGGTGAAACCAACGATCTTTGGCTCAAAACCCTCTTTCTCTTCCCCCATTTTTCTCACCTAAGTTTATGCTTTCTTTCCTCGTGCTTTCTTTCCTCGCGAACTTTGTGCTACACTTCTATCTAGAGATACTCTATATAAGTCTTTCGAAATTTTGCGATGATTTTGAATACCGGTACGAAAAACGGGGCACGCTCACACCCACTTTCGCGATTCATGCGATGTGTGACGGCACGTTCCATACTTTTCAAGATCTGTTCCTCTAGTCTAGTATACTTAAGTGTGTGCGTGGTAGAATACAAGGCAACGTGTGCGCGGTACAGACCCGGATGTGCGGGATAAGGGAACTAGGTTTCGGTGATGACTGCGCCGGCGTTCGGCTCCACGAGGTGCGGACCTGCGCCGGGAAGGTCGAGGAGATTGCGATGGTGGCAGTGCCAACGGTGGCCGATCTCGTGTTAGGAGCACAAGAGCAGCGATGAGCATCTTTCCACTGCAGCCTGATTTAGTCTTACTCCATGCACCAACGGTATATGATTTCCGCCAGTATCCCCTGATGTTTGGGCCCATTGCTGATGGCGTTCCCTCAACACCGCTCTTCGAGATGTATCCGATCGGGTTCTTCTCACTGCTGGAGCATCTCCAGAAGCACGGCGTGGGCGTGCGGATCGTCAACCTGGCGGTACGCATGCTCAGCAGCGAGAAGTTCGACGCCGAAGCGATGATACGGAGCTTGAAGGCAACGGCCTTCGGCATTGATCTGCACTGGCTGCCCCATGCGCAGGGCAGTCTCGAGGTCGCGAAGCTCTGCAAGCGCTACCATCCTGATACGGCCGTCATCTTCGGCGGATATTCCGCAACATACTTCCACGAGGAGCTGATCCGGTATCCTGAGGTTGATTTTATTATCCGCGGGGACTCAACGGAAGAGCCGCTGCTCCGGCTCATGCGCACGCTCATGCAGGGGTCAGACAAGGAGTGCATCAGTATACCGAACCTTGTCTGGAAAGATCAGCACGGTGAGGTGCAGATCAATCCGTTTACCTACGTGCCGGGCGATCTGAACGGCTATGCGAACAATTACGTTGCAGCGTTCAAATCGGCGCTCAAATACCGTGATGTGAAGAGCATGAGCCCGTGGAAGGGCTGGAAATCGCACGAATGGCTCGATTATCCGATCACGCCCGTGATCACCTGCCACGGGTGCGTGCACAACTGCACCTTCTGCGGTGGCTCGCGGAACGCACTGGCGCTCTACTGCAACCGAAAGCGGCCTGCGTTTCGGGACCCGCACCTGATCGCGCAGGACATCACGAAGATCGCGAGCTTCACACGCGCGCCGATCTTCGTCATCGGGGACCTCCTCCAGCCGGGCACCGATTACGCATTCACCGTTCTTGAGGAGCTCAAGCGAACGAAGCTCACGAACCACTTGGTCTTCGAGCTCTTCACGCCGGCGCCGCGGAAGTTCTTTGACCGCGTGGCTGCATCGGTCGAGCATTTCAACTTTGAGATCTCGCCTGACAGCCATGACGCGCTGATTCGCGCGGCTGAGGGCAAGCACTATACGAACGAGCAGATCGAGCAGAATCTGAGCTGGGCACTGGACACGGGCTGCAACAAATTTGACCTCTTCTTCATGATCGGGCTCCCGCAGCAGACCTGCGCGTCAGCCATGGAGACGGTCGAGTGGTGCGGCCATCTCATGGGGACGTTTGGCACGCGCGTGGTCCCGTTTATACTGCCCTATTCACCCTTTATTGACCCGGGCTGTATCGCCTATGAGCAGTCCGAGCGGTTGGGCTATAGAATCCTGCTCAAGACCTTCGAGGAGTATCGAACCGCGCTGCTCGCACCGAGCTGGAAGTACGCGCTCAATTACGAGACGAACTGGATGACGCGTGACGAGATTGTGGCCTGCGCGTATCGAGCTGGGTTGCGATTGAACGAGCTGAAGCACGCGTGTGGCCTGATCGACGAGGAAGCGTTCAGAGCAACGGAAGCGCGTATACACCGTGCCATCGAGCTCACCGCAACGGTAGATGAGCTCATGGCGCTGGATGACAACTCGCTGCGTCAAAAGCGTTTGAGGGCATTGAAGCCCGAATTTGATGCGCTCTTTGAGTCGGTGACCCACGAGAAGGTGCAACTGGACTGGCCGGCGTCGAAGCGAAGTTTGCGACTTTTACCGCTTCTGGCCGCGGCGATCCGCGATTCCCTGCCGATACGGAAGAGCTGAGCTAACGGATTGGTCACCCTTTCACGCGTACTGTACTATTAGTTTCTGAGAGCTGGATCCGCACGCAACATTCATCTAAGCGGCTTGCGGTGACGCTGTCACGGCACGTTTCCGGCTGAGGAAGCTCGCGACCTGGATCCCGAGCTCGTAAAAGATGACCAGTGGGAAACCGACGATGAGCTGACTCAAGACGTCCGGCGGCGTAAACATCGCCGCGAGCACGAACATAACCACGATGACGTACCGTCGGTACTCTTTCAGGGTCTCGATCTGGACGAGCCCGGCCTTCACGGCAAAGACGATGACGATGGGGACCTCGAAGGAAATACCGGGGATGAAGGTGAGCAGGATGACGAAGGAGATGAATTCGTAGATGGAGTAGGTAGCGGCGACACCCGAGGCTGCGGACATAAGATAGAGATATTTGAGTAAGAGCGGTAACATGAGGAAGTAGGAATAACAGACGCCGAGGAGGAAGAGCGAGACGGCAGAGGTCAGCAAGATGATCAGCTGTGACTTCTTCAGTGGACTCCTGAGCCCAAACCGCACCTTCAAAGCCTGATACACGTAGTGCCAGATGAGCGGAATCGCAAGCACGAGCCCCACGATGAACGCGATCTTCAACTTCAGCATGATCACCTCCACCGGCGAGATGTAGATGAGTTTCGCACCCTCGGGGAGCAGATCTTCCTTCATCCTGACGAGCACGGGATCCAGGGAGTAATAGGTAACGAGGAACCCGGCGAAGATGACTGCGAAGATGGGGATGAGCTTCTTCTTGAGCGATTCTGTGATATAGCCCAATTCCTCGTAGATGCTCGCCATCTTCTTCTCTAGTACTCCTAATATCTAAGGATTATACCATACCGGCGATAAAAGCTTACGGTGGCGCTGCGGCTGGAGTCTAAGAAGCTTGCGCTAAGATGAGCTGAGGCGAGAGCGGATACGAAAATGAAAGAGCGGATACGGCGACCTGTTCCGAGAACGACAGAGGGTGTCCTGAACCTCGATGGGCCGATAGCAGACGAAGAGCTGCCGATACTCGAGCACCTCATCGAGCTACGGAGACGATTTATCCATATCATCATCCCGTTCGGTATCGCGACGGTGCTCATGTTCCCCTTCTCGAACCTCGTCCTCAAGTTACTCCTCTTCCACAACCTCTTCCCGGAAGAGATGGCGCTCTTCGTCTACAGCCCAATCGAATGGATGAGCGTGCGGCTCTTACTCTCGTTCCTCTTCGCGCTCTCCGTGACTATACCGCTCATCATCTTTGAGACGTTCGCGTTCATCCGGCCCGGCCTGTACCCGTCTGAGCGCAGATTCTTCCTGCTGGTCGTCGTTCCCTCGGTTTGCTGCTATGCGCTCGGTGCCGCGTTCGCCTACCTCTTCGTGCTCCCCTGGATCATCAGCTACCTCATCGCCTACTCTGGTGATGTCGCTGAGGTAGCGCTCTCAACCAAGCGGATCTTCTCGCTCATTCTGTATACCGGCGTGGGATTTGGCATGATCTTCCAGATCCCCTTCATCATGATCCTTGCCGTTAAATTGCGGATCGTGACCCATGAATGGTTGCGAGACAAGCGGTTCATCTTTTACGGGCTCATGATTGGCATCATGTTCTTCATCGTTGCCGACCCGACAGGCGTCTCGATGATCATGGCGGTCGTCGCACTCGCACTCTTTGAACTCGGCTTGCTCTTCACCCGCCTTATCGGCCGGCGAGAGCGCTCGTCCGGCATACCGCGGAGCGATCAGTTATAGAACGAGAACGCGATGTATGCACCTCGATACTATTTATATATGCCTGTGCCATCAGTATAGATGAGGAGAGGTAAGAGATGACGGTAGGAATGATGTTCTTCGGGATGCCTGGTGGTGGCGAACTACTGATTATTGGCGTTTTAGTGATCGTCTTGCTCTTCGGAGCCGCGAAGGTGCCGCAGCTTGCTCGGTCCTTTGGCCAGGCAATGGGTGAGTTCAGGAAGGCGAAACGCGAATCGGAGCTAAATCTCAAGCAATTTGAGGATTCCGTGGTCGGAGAAGAAACAGAAAAGTTAAGGACTACGGCAAAACAAGAGCTGAAGAGCGGAGAGGTCAACATACGGGAAGTCGCCAAATACATGGGCATAAGTACCGAGGGAAAGAGCGACGAGCAGTTGAAAGAGGAAGTTCAGGCGAAGATGAATGCGCCCGCTCAGTAAGTTAGCTATCTGAGCGGTTATTTTTCCTTGACTGACTACGTAACGAGGAAGACGAAGCCCACCAAGATGTCTTATTGTGCAGTAGTATTCAGATCTCTGGCACTCATGCGCGGTCGCTACCGCTCGTGAGATGAACCTGGACCGCGCACACAACTTATTGTTGTGTGAGGTTATCTCGCGCGACTGGATGACACGACACCACAAAGTCCCGTATGTACAGAACTGATGTGAAATGGCCTCGTAATTCCACCTATCAGCGACCTCTGTTTCTGGAAGAGAACGAAAAAGGCACTTCTCCTGATTTGGGCTATGATTGCTAGGGGGAGAAAGGCGCGTTTGAAGTCTTCTCGTTGTGAAATCCGTAATCAGTGACTGCTTCATCCCAACTCAGGATCATTGATTTTGTGAGAATCCGCCACTTCGCTGGGGGGGATCTTCGCGGTGCATGTATCTCCTAGTTCACGTTAATCTCATGCTGAACCTTGAAGTTGCGAAAATCGAGCCTTATTCGAAGAGAGAAAAGAGTTCTGTTCGAGTCACCTGTTCGTCAAATAACGCATCTCGCGGGAGTTTATCTACACTCAGCATTCCTGAAGTTGGGAAAAAACGAAAAAGTAAACTCAGCCAGAAGACTAAAAAATAAAGAATGGGGTGTGGTTAGCCCACAACCCGCTTTTCAGTTCGTTATTTACTTACAGCCCGATCGAGCTATAGAATGCTCCGATGTTCGGTAGGACATGCCCCATCGGCACATTCGTACCAAACAATACCGCTCGACCCATCAGCTCGCCAATGAGCACGACGATGAAGAGCACCACTGCAATCCCTGCTGCCGCCACCATGTTCTCCTTCTTCAGTGGTAATGCCAGCACGATGGTCAGGATGAGTGCGAGACCAACGCCGATTACCCAGCGTGCCATGTTGATCGTGGCGTATTCGCCCATTTGCATGAGATCGAGCGTCTCGTGTCGTGCGGCCATAGCGTACTCTGTCTCGGCAGCCCCCAACAACCCGGGTTGCATCAGGAGCGCGGCGATGAGCACGATGAGCATTACCAGCGCGACCACCATCGTAATCCAGAGCATGCGTGCCAGGGACTCTTCGTTCGTTTTCTTCACCAGGTACTTCAGCGAGAGCACTGCTGCGACCGCGGTAAATCCGCCAAGGAGCGCGGTAACATAGAAGAACATCGGTGTCGTTAGTATGTTCAACGAGGGTAGCTGGTACATCATGTACGCTGCTGCGCTGACATAGATGAATCCCAGACCTACGAGGGCTGAGAGGACTCCGAGCGGTTTTCTGAGCATGCTGAGTTTGCCGACGATCGCTGGAAAGATCGGGAACCACTTGAGACTACCGTAGTCCGGGTGCAAGACCCACATGATCGTATAGATCACAGCCAGGATGACGAAGACGGTCAACGCCAGCACTTCGTTACTCAACATCGAGGTGCCAACGTGCTTGGTCATGGTCATCATCGCTTGTATCGGTCGTGCCTCGTGCGAGAGAATGCCGATCAGGCCAATAACCGCGACCGGGACGCTCACCCATGCCCCTGTCTCGAAGAACTTCGCCTGGTCCTTGTCCTTGGCGAGAAAGTCTGCGACAACCATTGCGATCAACGCGCCGACTGATAACTGACTGAAGACCGTGAAGATCATATACGAGGTAACTGCACTACTCATTGTTGTCTCTGCCTCCTTCAGACTCGCTCTTGCCACGCAGCGATATTTCGCGCCTTTGATTCTCTATACTGGGGCAGTATCTCGTTTATGTCGCCTCCGAGACGTGCTTTTGTCGAGCAAAAGAGAGCACAGCGTGGGCTTGGTGCTTCGTAGGTGCCGGTCGGTATGAACGGTATCACGCACAGCGTGCACTTATCCATGATCCCTTCATACTCCGCCGCATCCCCATGGAGCTCATGCGGGTATTGTGGGGCACCAAATGGACATGCCCACCCGCAATAGCCACAGCCAATGCACTTCTCCTTGTCCATCAGTACGATGCCATCTTCTTCTCGCTTCCAGATCGCCTTCACCGGACACGCAGCCTCACAGGGTGGATCAGTGCAGTGCATACAGGAGACAGGAATGTTCTTCTCGCCGGGTCGTCCCTCGTTTATGGTCACGATCTGCACTCGAGCGGTGCCATGGGGTACCTTGTTCTTGTCCTTGCAGATACAGAAGCAGGCGCCACAGTTGATGCACCTCTCAATCACGTTCAGGAATTTGTAGGTTACCATTTTTCACGCCTCCTATGCCTTATACACCTTGCACATGCAGCACTTCGTCTCCTGCATGTTCGTCGATCGATCGTAGGCATCCACGCAGATGATGTTGACCGAATCACCCACTGCGAGCTCTTGCGTCCCTTCAGGCCATCGATCCTCGTATGACTCGCCCTCGAACCAACCAGCCCAGTGGTACGGGCAGAATACTTCTACACGCCACTTCGAAGGGTCCGGATCGAGTATATTCTCGGCTGGCACCCGCTCTGTAACGTTCGCTCTCACCTTGATCCGTCCTCTCAATGTTTCTACCCAGACGTAGTCCCAGTGAACGACTCCTATCTTCTTTGCTAACTCCGGATTGATCTCCACGTACATCTCCGGCTGCAGCTCGACCAGATACTCACAGGAACGCGTCTCAGCGCCGCCACCCATGTGCTCGACCTGTCGGCCCGTCGTGAGGATGAGCGGATAGCCCTCATTCACGATATTCTTCCGCTGCTCCTGGATCGTCTTGTACAAGCACGGGACACGGTAGTGATCGGCAACATCATCATAGGTCGGATATTTAGCAATCAGGTCAGGCCGTGGACTCTCGATCGGCTCACGGTGAATGGGAACCTGATCGGGCAGGTCCCATGCTCGGAATCGTGCTCTTCCTGCTCCTGACGGGCAGATGCCCTGGTCGAGTAAGCTCTTGAAATCCGCGTCGATCTCAGTCTTCCAGCCTCCACCGTCGGTGCCATCTGAGTTCTTCTCGTCGTAGCCCGGCCCAATGTACGAAGCACCTAACATGCTCTCGCCGTCGTCCGATATCGGATTACCGGGTGTCGAGCCAGCAGCTCTGAACCTGGTTCGGAATTCGTTGCCGCCTTCCCAGATCGGGATATCGTTCCGGTACAGGATTGGTGTTCCGGGGTGCTCGTCATTCCAGCATGGCCAGGGCAGCCCCCAGTATTCGCCCGTCACCGGGCCGCTCTTCGCCTGGCAGTCCTCGCAATCGAAGACGCTGCATTCGGTCCTGCACTGGAGCTGCTGCCGCTTGAGCCGCTCCGGGGACTGGCGCATCATGATCACATTCGTGCCGAGGTTGATCTCGCGAAGCACGTCCTCGGGGTACTGGCTGTAGGTGAAGTGCTCACCGATACCGAGCCGCTTGGCGAGCTCCTGCATGATCCACCAATCGGGCTTGCTCTCATAGAGCGGATCAACGATCTTGTTTCGCCACTGCACCTGTCGTGCACTGTTCGAAACGGTTCCCGTCTCTTCGAATTGCGTGGATGCCGGCAGTATAATGATGCCATCCGGTCGGTCTGCGAGTGACGAGCAGATCGTCGCGTGCGGGTCAACGCCCACGAGCAATTCGAGCTCCTCCATCGCCTTCTTCATCCGCTTCATCTCGGTGATCGAGTTGAGCGAATGGCCCCAGATGAACGCCATCTTGATCGGGTTTGGCTGCAAGATCGGGAATTCATCATTGAGCACACCTTCGTACCAGCGAGAGACCGTTATTCCCTTGTTGTTCATCAATGATTTCCCGCTACCTGCAGGATAATCATTCTCGAACTTGGCCTTCATCTCCTCGAAGGTAATGTTTGCATGTCGGTTCCAGACTTCGATCCAGTGCTTCCAGGAGTTATCATCGAGCCCGTAGTATGCAGGCAGCCAGTGCGAGAGCACGCACATGTCGGTCGCACCTTGCACGTTATCGTGCCCGCGGAATGCATTGGTACCGCCACCGGGTCTGCCAGCATAGCCCATAAGCAACGAGAGGCAAGCCATTGCCCTGATATTCTGCGTGCCCACGGTATGCTGCGTCGCGCCCATCGCCCAGCAGATGCAATTGGCGTAGTCCGCACCACGTGGTGGGAATGCCCAGTCTTGTGCGAGCTGTCGTATGGTAGCTGCGGGAACCCACGTAATGTCTTCTACAACCTCAGGTGTATAGTCTTTAACGACGTCCCACCATTTCGCAAAGCCGTAGGTGCGCTTCTCGATGAAGTCCTTGTTATGCCAGTTGTTGTTCACGATAACGTTACAGATTGCCCAGAGCAATGGAATATCCGTTCCAGACCTGAACCGGACGTACATATCTGCCGCAGCCGCAGACTTTGTGAATCGCGGGTCACACACGATGAACTTCGCACCCCGCCGCTTCGCCTCGAGGATGTGGAGCATCGCCACAGGATGCGAGTTGGCTGCATTCTCACCGTAGAACAGAACAACGCCTGAGTTACGCATGTCGTTCCACGGATTGGTCATCGCACCATAGCTCCACGTGTTCGCCAGACCGCCGACCGTGGTCGAATGGCAGATCCGTGCCTGGTGGTCTACGTTGTTCGTCCCGTTAAAGGCCGCGAACTTCCTGAATAAGTAGGCTTCTTCGTTGCTCACCTTGGCAGAGCCCAGGTAAAAGATCGAATCGGGGCCGTAGTTCGCCTTGATCTCCTTCATCTTGTTGGCGATCTCGTCCAGCGCAGCCTCCCAGGAGATCTTCTGCCACTTGCCGCCGACCTTCTTCATTGGATATTTCAATCGGGTAGACGAGTTCAGGATCTCCGCGATTGACGTACCCTTCGAGCACATCGAGCCGCGATTGATCGGGTTCTCCAACCAGGGCTCAATACCGATGCACACGCCGTTCTTGATCTTCCCCTGGAATCCACAGCCCACTGCACAGTGAGAGCAGGTAGATTTCACGAGGGTCACACCGGCTTCTTCTGTCTGCGCACTCGCCGACTCGAAAATATCGAGTTTTGGGTAAGCACTGACGCCGCTGATGCCACTCAGAGCCGCTGCAGTCCCTAAGGCGCTCAGTTTGGTGAACGTCCGCCTTGACATTCTGAAACCACTATTTTTACCTATAGAGTTTGTTCTAGCCGCCATTATTTCACCTCTTTCTCCTTCTTTTTAACCTCCTCAATACTTTCACGATACCTTAACTGTCTATATAAGCTTTTCGGTTTTTGGCCGCCCGTTCAAAACTAAGACGACCCGTTGGAGGGTTCTTACAACCGCGGAATCGCTCGGCTTCCTGATGGCCCCACATGAGGCGAGAGGATGGGTGAAAGGCCGCAGTGTCTGGTCGGCCCGTCGGAGGAGCAGGTAAGCGATCAGCAGCAGACCGCCAACTGCACCGGGCGCTTCTCCCCCATTCAGGAACTCGCGGCGCTGGCGCCGTAAACACGGTGCGCGTCACTCAGTGCCTCTGCTGCCGCATATCTACGAAACCAGCGGAATCTACGGAGATAGAATAATGCTAGCTGCTGTCCTTTCCCGTTTTATCTCTGCCATGGCTTCAGGTGTACCAAAAGCTAACGCACTGGTTAAGCACGCGTGGACGCATGCGGGCTCCAACCCTTTGTCAATCCTCGGGTAGCACGCTATACATTTTTGCATCAAGCCGTCGCTTCCAAATAGGGGTACTGCAAATGGGCATGCCATTATGCAATATCCGCAACCAATACATTTGTTCTTATCGTTCAGAACGATGCCATCTGGCCGTTGCGAAATCGCTCCCGTCGGACAGGCTGCCATACAATAAGGACGAGAGCAATGGAAGCAGGCGAGCGAGAGGAATTCTCTGGACGGGGTTGGATATTTCCCCCCGTCGGTTTCAACCACTGTCCTCCATCTTACTCCGGTTTCAACATCGTTTTGCTGTTTACAGGCTACTTCACATGCCCTGCAATTAATGCATCGATCGGCATCAAACAGAAATTGGTATGTCATAGTGATCCCTCCTTGTAAATCCTTACAAAAGTCTCACCCATTGGACAACCCCCGCCGATTGGATCTGCACCCACTTTAATGAAATCGTTGTCGTTGAGACCTTTGCCATAGGCTAACGTGAGACCTGGTGATACATGCCCGAATCCATGCAACATGAAAACGGCATCAGGCCTTATTTGCTCAGTAACCTTAGCTTTTATCTTGCCCTTACTGAGCTCGTTTTCAATCCAGATATATTCTCCATTCACGATTCCTAAATCCATAGCGGTATCTGAATTAATCCAGAGCTCGTTCTCAGAGCAAATTTCGTTCAAGTAGACATTGTCAAAGGTTGCTGGATTTGCATGGGTGTGAACGGCAATATGACCATGTAGGAGTCTAAACATGCCGCTGGGCGTTTCTTTCGGCGGCACGAATGCCGGTAATGGCTCGTAGCCGTTTGCCTCAAGTTTCTTTGAATAGAGCTCTATTTTACCGGTGGGTGTGTTTATTTTCATCCCTTCAAGACCTTTGAGTTCCGGGCTGATATCCGAGGACCAGATCGCGTTCTCGTTGAAGTATTCTTTGGTGATCCCCAGCGGGCTGAGTTGAGCATTAATGTAGTCATCCAGCTCAAAGTCAAAGTAATCACCAATCCCCATCCTCTGAGCCAGCGCCTTTAATATCCAGAACGAATGCTTCGATTCGTACATGGGCTCAACGCATTTCTGACGCAAAGCGACTTTAGGAGACTTACCCGGGATAAGCATTGGAGGGTCATCACGTTCTAAATAGGTGCACTCTGGTAGGATAACGTCAGCGTACCAGGCAGTATCACTGGGGAGAATATCAATAACGACCAGCAAATCGAGCTTCTTGAATGCCTCTATAATCCTGTTCCTATCAGGCATGCCCAGCAATGGATTTGATCGATAGACAATCAAAGCTTTAATCGGGTAGGGATCCTCATTTATGATTGCATCGGGTAATAGCTGCCACAGTCCATGGCTTGCAGGAACAAGCGGGTATTTACCGGGAACACCATCCACCCGCTGAGCGGTGATCTCCGGATAGGCCGGGGGTTTTATGTCGCCCAAGCTCAAACCGCGCGGATAGAAGATTCCGCCGGGCTTGTTAATGTTCCCCACGAGTGCATTCAGAATTAATATGCCGCGTCTTATCTGAGTCTCGTTTTCATAGCCGTGGGGATGCCAGCCCGGATGAGCTACCGCCGGTTGGGTGGTGGCAAACTCTATCGCAATCCGTTCAATCTGCGCCGCGGGGACATCGGTTATTCCTTCCGCCCATTCAGGGGTATAGTTCCCGATAAATTCGCTCAGCTCCTCAAAGCCGTAAGTGTAGGTATTTATGAATGCTTCGTCGTAGAGCCCCCGCCCAATAATAACATGCATCATTGCCAGGACGAACGCCAGATCCGTTCCTGGTTTAATGGGGATCCATTCGTCCGCTTTTGACGCAGTAACCGTAAATCGCGGGTCCAGATAGACCAGTTTTGCACCGCCTGCAATAGCTGCCGATAGGGCCTGAACAGAGCTATTTGCTGGCGTTTCGAACGTGTTTCTGCCGAAGAGCATGATATATTTGGCATTTTTGAAATCCACGGCATTCAGGATATGCCCACCGAGCGTTGTGATGTCGGCCACGACTCGTGAGATTTTACAGTTTCCAAGGCTCGTGAAATAATTTGGTGTACCCAAAGCCTTCTGGAACCTTTGCACCAGGGGCACCATCATGCTGGTGGGAAATTGTATGACTGCGATGCTCTCAGGACCATAGGTCCCTTTTATCTCGTTGAGCTTTCCCGCGACATGATCCAGCGCTTCATCCCAGGTTGCACGCCTCCATTCTCCTGCACCTCGCTCTCCGGTTCGTATAACCGGATATTTGACCCTGTTCGGATTATAGAGCACCTGTTCCGCCGCGTTTCCGCGTGCGCAGAGTTTCCCATTTGAGTGCGGCTCTTTTGGATTCCCCTCTATCGATTTCACCACCCCACCTTCACAGGTCACCTTTACACCACAGTTAAAGGGGCACATCTCGCAGATACCATAAACGGTTCGTTCTTCTTCTACGGGTATTGCAGCGGCGGGTTCAATCAACCTATTGAGGTGCTCCATCGGGTAAGTACCGATAGTGCTGATGCCGCCCAGTGCCGCGGCAGTCCCCAAGGCGCTCAGTTTGGTGAACGCCCGCCTTGATATCTGGATGCCGCTCTTTGCACACAAAGAATTCATCCTATCCGCCATTTTTACCACTTTATCTCCTTTCTCTATCAATCTGACTATTTATGGGCGGTTGCTGCATTTAAGCCTTTCTGTTTTATGCAAAATCGTTACTTCGGACTATTTTTTGGAAAAAATTTCAGGTTATACGTATATTAACGGTAAATATTGGATCCATAAGCAATATATATGCTTTTTGGTTTTTCTAGCCCGTTCAAAACTAAGAATCACCGGGCACCGCGGCGCTCGTCTACCTCATCGTTCGGGAGGAGCACTGACAGAGAGACGACGGGTAAGATGCTGGAGCGACTATTCGGCTCGTCGCCGGAGCAGATAGGCAATCAGCAGGAGACCGCCGACTGCAACGGGCGCCCCACATCCGGGAGCGCGCGGCGTTGGCGTCGGACTTGACGTATGCGCGCCGCCCACCATCTCTGCTGCCTGCTCCAGATTTTCCTGAAGCGTTTTGAGCGCTGCAGTCGGTGTTGGTGGCACCAAACCGAGCGCGTCTATCTGCTCAAACTGAGTGAGTACACGTGAAACGTAACTGGCAGCAGATTGTAACTCCGCAGCATCGTACATCATTGCCCCCTGTTCGGTATGATAACAGGCCTCCTGGAAATCCTCCAACGCCGGCTTCACATGGGTCTTCACCGGCTGCAAATCCGCTGAGACCTCATACGTCTCGAGCTCGCTCAGCATTCTCGTGGCATCATCATAGCTGCTGCCCGCCCACGCCTCACAGCCCGTGCAATCGTAGTTCCCGATAGCGATCGCTATCTGCAGCGCGTCGTACTCTATTTGCGTCATGCTGGCGTTATACCAGGCCATAAATTCACCCTCTTCCGCATACTGCGCGCTTACGAGATCGCAAACACCACCCAGTGAAAGAACGAGCACCACACTGACGAGTACTCCAATAGCATAACCTCCAGAAGCGTTCAAGCCCCTCATATATCTAACTAAGACCACCAGCCATAATAAGCTTTCTCCCGGTATAAAGGCACGGGATGCGCAAAAAGTCGTTTCGGAGAGGCACGCTCCCGCCCAGCAGTAAGGTTATATAACCGCAGCGCACCCTAGTTACAGACATGAGTGCACACACGGGGCAGGTAAGCAAGCGGGAATTGACCAAGCTGCTCGAACGTGAATCATTAATTCTTGAGTGTCTACG
Source organism: uncultured Halobacteria archaeon (assembly GCA_964522635.1). Lineage (GTDB taxonomy): Archaea > Halobacteriota > Syntropharchaeia > Alkanophagales > Methanospirareceae > JACGMN01. Next base: position 23,352 of record CAZFWT010000025.1, read on the forward strand.
AGCCGTATTTGGCTCAGCGCAGCGTCTGTTTAGTAAATCAGAGGTACTGGAAGATTTGACCGCGGAGATCAAGGATTTTGAAGCGGATATTGTGAAACGCTACTTCTTCCCGGTCGATAAGACGATCGATGCGTTCACCGATAAACCCCAGTTCATCCTTGAGGAGCTCAGCGAAGCGAACGAAGCGGATAAAGCCCGGCTCCTGCACTACATCGACCTGCTCGAGAAGAAGGTAGGCGAGAAGGAAGCAGAGGTCAAAGCGTTTCAAGCAGAAGCCAGAGAAGCTCGCGATCTGCTGGCGCGCTTCTAAGCTCCGGTGTGATGCGGGCCTGACTGGGTTCCAGATACTAGAGAAGCCCGCTCAGCGCAGGAGGTCAGTAGTTCCGAA
>CAZFWT010000026.1:0-23292 GCA_964522635.1 uncultured Halobacteria archaeon
CCCGTTCTCCAGCAAATACCGCTTTACCTCCTGAATGGTATACTCCTTGTAATGGAATATTGACGCCGCGAGCGCCGCTGACGCTTCTGTTGCTTCGAACACAGCTTTCATGTGCACTGGCAATCCGCACCCGCCTGATGCGATCACCGGAATGTTCACGCGGTCGCAGACCGCTCGCGTCAACGCGAGATCGAACCCGTCCTTCGTGCCGTCCCTATCCATACTCGTGAGCAGTATCTCACCCGCACCCCTCTCTTCGACTTCTTTCGACCATAGCACGGCGTCAACCCCCGTGAACTTCCTGCCGCCGTAGTAGGAGCACTCGAACCAGCAGGCGCCGTCCGTCGTCTCGATGAGCTCTCTGCCTCCCTCTGTTGCTGCCTTCACCTCTGCCGCAGTCCGCACGTACCGCCGTTTCGCATCGATCGCCACCACACACGCCTGACTGCCGAAGATGCGCGCAACATTGTTCACCAGCTCGTGCTTGAGCAGAGCTGCGGTATTGATCGAGACTTTATCCGCGCCCGCGTTGAACAGCCGACGCGCGTCCTCCACGCTACGAATCCCACCGCCGACGGTCAGCGGTATAAACACGTTGCTCGCGGTCTTCGCGATCACGTGCGCCATCGTCTCTCGCCGTTCATGCGACGCCGTTATATCCAGGAAGACGAGCTCGTCTGCGCCCTGCCCGTCGTACTCCCGGGCAAGCTCCCAGGGGATGCCAGCGTACGTGATGCGCTGGAACTCGATCCCTTTGACTACTCTGCCTTCAGGGAGAGCCAGATCGCAGTCCAGACAGGGGATAATTCGCTTGGTTAACATCGCAGGTTACGTGCCTTCTTGAGCGATAGCGGCGAAGTTGCGTAAGATGTGCAATCCTTTTTCCGACGACTTCTCAGGGTGAAACTGAAGGCCATAGAGGTTTCCTCGCTGCACCACCGCTGCCAATGCCCCGCCGTATTCGACCGATGCCACGACACGTTCAGCATCGCGCGGCACACAGTGGTACGAGTGCACGAAGTAGAAGTAATCGTGCTCAGTGATCCCAGCGAGCAGCTGAGTCGGTCGCTGGATCGTGAGGTTGTTCCAGCCCATATGCGGCACTCTCACAGTCTTCGGCAGCCGCACAACGCTCCCCGGAATCAATCCTAACCCCGTTTCAGAGCCCTCCTCGCTTTCCTCAAGGAGGAGCTGCATCCCCACACAGATGCCAAGGACGGGCACACCGGATTCGATGCACTCGATTAAGATCGCAGCAAACGGCCTGAAGCTGCGTGCGCAGTCGTCGAACGCGCCCACGCCCGGTACAATAATCCCGGCCGCATCCTTCAGGCTTGCGACTACATCCAGGGTGACGAGCAGCGGCTGATCGTACACGCGCTTCAGCCCGTTGTAGATGCTGAAGCGGTTCCCAATCCCGTAGTCGACGATCGCGATCATGCTTTGAGGTCACTAACCGTTATTCTAACTTAGGGCTAGAAATACCGGGTCCCCGTTTGGCGCAGTCGGTGTGTGCGGACCCGCCCCTCACTTCACCAGCGACTTGCGGAGCGTGTCCAGAACCACGGAAAACGGTTTGCGGTCCACGAATTCGGGTGGTAAGCCCAGACTCCTCGCAAGCTTTATCACCTCGTGCTTGTTCAGCTTCCGCAACGGCTCAACGATCGTTAATCCGTCCCGTCGCGAGTCGATCAGGCGAATCTCTTCAAAGATATCATCCAGTAGCTCAACGCCTTCCTCTGTTTTCACCACATCTGCTGAGGTCGTGCCCTGTACTAAATACTTCGCCTTCTCCTCACGCACCACGCGACCGAGAACCGAGTAGAATGCGTTTTGATACACCCGTCTCAGCTCCTCCCGTTCAGTAACGCCGCTCAATGCGTTATAGAACTCCTGCGTGGCATCGACCGTTCTGACATTCATGGCACTCGTCTCCAGGAAGCCGGTTATGCGCGCTACCTCCTCTCCCCGCATCAAGCCATCGGCGATCATCACGGCCACCATCTGCTTCCCAATCGCGCGGTGCGTCAATACCGCGGCAAGGGTGGTATCAACACCACCCGTTACCGCGATGACCGCTTTTTCAGTCCCCAGTTTCTTCTGAAGGTCCTCCACTTGCTCCTCCACAAATCGCTCTGGAATGAACATTTTCTCGCTCTTCCCTCCTTTTCCCTTTTCGACTTCACGCTTCATTTGAGCAAGATCCCTTCCATCAGATCCTGCTCAACTTCATGCATCATCGGCACGCCCGTGACCTCGGCCGCAAGCTCACTGAGCGCGGCAAGATCACTTCGATCGATCAGATCCAGCTTGAACTTCCGCGTGCCTGCGAGCAACTGCTTCAATCCGAGGCCCAGCCGTTCGCTGAGATAGGTGTACACACCCAGGGTAGACCACGGTATTTCATTCCCCAGTTTATCGCCGTATGCCGCCCTGAGCGTATCGGTGGTGATAAAGAACTTCTCCGGGCTGTTGCCGTATTTATTGGCGAAATCACGCGGCAGCCTGCCTTTCGCGGCGAGCTCGGCGAAATAGCAGGCTTTCATCGCGGCCGTAAGTGGTGCGCGTGCCATGGTGATCGATTTTACGAACGGTCTGTTCCCCACGAAATTGCCCAGTGCGAGCGCCTTGAACATCTGTGTCTCATTGACGAACCCCCCGGCCATGCTTATATCAGGAACGTATCGTCCTGCACGTTCCAGGATCTGTGCGCACCGCAAGACCTGCGCTTCTAGATACACCGTCGGCGTGCTCATCTCGTTCATCATCGGTACCGGACTCATGCCGGTGCCGCCGCCTGCGCCGTCAAAGGTGATGTAATCCACCTTCGCCTCCGAGGCCACGCGCATCGTCCATGCCACGTCCACCGGACGGTACGCCCCGGTCTTGATCGTAACGTACGTGGTGCCAATCTCGCGCAGCCAGTCAACGTCGTCGATGAAGTCGGCTTCATCGGGGAAGCCGACGCGGCTGTGCCGTTCAAAGGTCTTGAAGAGCCCGTCTCTGAACGCTTCCCGGACCACCTCATCCTCGGGATCTGGCAATACGTAATAGCCACGCTTCTTCAGCTCAATCGCACGATCGAGCGAAGAGACACGTATCTCGCCGCCAATCGCCTTCGCGCCCTGGCCCCATTTTCGCTCGATGATGTTCACCTCTAATTTCGAGACCGCGTACTCATCCACCCCGAAACGCTGATCCTCGACGTTCGTCTGCACCGCGATCTCGCCGTACGTGCCGTCCCAGTACTCTTTGAACCGTCTCACGCGCCGTTCCAGCTCAGGCGATTTCGATACCTTGCCATCCGTGAATACCGCGTTCTTGTCCACGCCGCAGACGTTCTCCCCGACAATGACGATGATGCCGGAGAGCGCTGCACCGATGGCGAGTGCATCCCAGTTGTTCCGGCCCACATCGGTAGAGCCGAACGCGCCGCTCGCCAGGGGCAGTTTGAGCGGAATTCCGCCTATACTCGATTCAATATCCACGTTATGGAACAGCGCGACATCCGGGTCAGGCGCGATCCCTTCGGCGCCGCGCAGACGGGAGAGGATATTGAAGTCAGACCAATCAAGCCCGTAATCCTTGTTCGACGCCGCAGTGCTCCAGCCAAACTGCTCTGGCTCCGGATATAACACCTCTCGACCCCTGAACGCTGACTTCCCCACTTCACACAGTACGGTACACTCCTTCACACAGATCGGGCACATGCCGCTCTGCGTGTTCACGTCTCTTCTCCTCACGGATGTCCCCGTGGTCGATCTCGCATTTGCATAGATATCGGGCATATTACTTACCTCACACCTCCTCGATTTTGCAGGGTGAACGGGAATGGATTTGTCAAACACGCGGCACAAATCTCCATCTGGTCCTGCATCCTGCCATAATTCCGCGTCTTCTTCCTGAACGCGAACTGCTCGACCTCCTGTATCTCGTCCGCAGTCAGCCGTCTCGTTTCTATCGTCCCGGCCAGCGCAGAGGCGCAAACGAGCTCCTTGCCTGTCCCGGTGCGAATGATCACTGTCGTCCAGCCATCAGGCGAGCCCACCGAGCCCGCAGAGATATCCGCGAGTTGCGACGAGGCATCTTCACAGATCTTGCAGGTATCGCGTGTGCAGCGCTCAATGTCCCTGAGCGGGATACTGATCTCTCTGTCCCGGGCAACCACGGTGAACCTCCCCTGCGCGACGAAAAAGCGCTCCACGGTTCGGATATCAACGCCTTCTTCCTCTGCGAGATAGCGAACCAGCTCACGATGCCAGAACGCTTCAGTGCTAAAGACGCCGATCAGGAGCTTCACCCGGTCTAATTCCAGAACATGATCACGGAGTGCCTGCAGCCTGCGCACCGCCTCGATATTGCACCCGGTGCCCACCATCGCGATCCGCTCGTAGCCGCGATCGATCGCTTCCCAGACGCCCTGAACGGAGGGGCAGGCGGTATATTTCGGGCCGCGGCCGAGGAGCACGGCTTCCGGCGTGGTCGCGACGAAGGGTACAGCTTTCCAGTCCGCGGTTCGCGTCGCCACAACCGCGGCGTCAATAAAACCGCTTCGTAACGCTTCGTAGAGCAAAGCCGTAATGACACCGCCGTCCTTGCCCACCCCCCGAATACTCGCTTCGGTTGCGCGTGCGCGAATGATATCGGTGTAATAGCCAAGGATTCGCCGCTCGGGCGAGGATGCGCTGGGACTGAAATCACAGACGCCGTACTCCAGTCGCGGGCATTCCTCCTCACATAACCGGCACGCGGCGAACGAGCGAGGGCAGAAACTGAAGCAGAATCCCTTCGATGTCGTGCCACCACAGCCCTTTTCATACACCACCTCTTCGTCTCGATACTTCTCAAACTCCGGTGTGAACGCGGCACAGGCGCCGCAATAGCAGCATACCGGGAAGTCTCTCTGATTAGTTTGAACCTCAACAGCCTCTCGTTTCGTCAGTGCCATTTTCTTCTTACTTGCATTTTTGAACGGAGTATTAATATCGGTTTTTGAGAATTTTTAAGCGGAATTAGGGCTTCTTCAGAAAAGGTATGAAACAAAATTAAAAAGTATGAACAAAATTTATATGGTTAACAGGAAAATGGTTGGTAACGAGATGACTGCACCAGAGCGAATCACGGTGGCGATGGACGAAGAGACCTTCAAGGTCTTCTCAGCGGTGCGAGATGAACTCGGGTTGTCGCAGAGCGAGCTCATTCGCAAGGCATTGAAGTTTTATAGCAAATATCGCGTGCTCATCGAGTCCATGGAGGACAAGAAGATGTACACCCATGCCGAGATGCTGAAGGTCGGCGAGCACGTGATCGTAGACATTGATCACTGGCTCCTCTTTCTCCAGTTCATGGAGACGCACCCGGAGAAGGAGCAGTTCTGGGAGTTGAACAAGCCGATCTATGAGGCACATGCCGAGCTCTTCAAGCACAAATCGTATGGTGTCGAGGACGTGCTCAAACGGCTCGAGGCCTGCAATTACTACACCCTGAACCAGGTATCCAGGAACGATTATACCCTGATCCTCAGCTCGGACGCGCTCAAGAAGTTCGTCAAGACGCTCCTGGAAGAGACGTTCCGCGGCATGGGCTTCACCGTGGAGATACGGGAGGACTTCACCAAGCTGCGGGTGAAGGTTCTGCAAGAGGCGCCAAAAGAGAAAGGACGGAGCTAAAAGAAGTTCTCGCTCCGGCTTGTCTCCGCAGGTTCTTCTTTATCCCCCCGCTCCAACCGTGTTCATGATGTCGTCCGCTTCCGCCGCTGTGTCGCTCGCTACAAGAGGTCAAGGAAGTAATGATGGATCCTTCGGTCTTCGGTGAGCTCGGGATGGAACGCGAGTGCAAGTATCTTCCCCTGCTGCGCGGCGACGATCTGCTCCTCGAATGTTGCCAGGACCGTAACGTCTTCGCCCGTGCGGGTGATTGCGGGCGCCCGGATGAAGACGGCGGGAAACGGCTCCTCGAAGATCCTCATCGGGAGCAGTACCTCAAACGATTCCCGCTGCCGTCCAAATGCGTTCCGCTTCACGGTGATGTTCATCAAGCCGAGCAGTGGCTGACCGGTTCGTGCAACCTCCTCCTCGCCCTCGGTCGCCAGCAGCACGAGGCCCGCGCAGGTGCCCAGGATCGGGATATCGTGCACCTCAACAGCCGTTGCAATCTCCTCAAAGATACCTTCGCGCTGCATGAGCCGCCCGATGGTCGTGCTCTCGCCGCCCGGGATCGCGAGTGCGTCGCAATCCGCAACTATCCCCTGGTGTTTTATCCACACCACCTCGCCACGTTCGCCGCGCTCGGCTAACGCCTTCTCGAACGCACGGACGTGCTCCGCAACGTTCCCCTGGATTGCGATTACACCGATCTTCGCTGGCATCGTTTCTTTTTTAACGTCCCTTACTTAAGCGCGTAATTCCGGTTCCCTTAGGTGGTATATCCGCTCAGCGCGTCAAAGAAGATCTGCTCGGTATCCCACGGGCCAGGACTCGCCTCGGGATGGTATTGCACGCACTTCAGACCGAGATACTCGTTCTCAAAGCCCTCCACCGTGTTGTCGTTCGCGTTGATCTGCGTGAGTTCTGCTTGCCCATCGAGTGAGTCTTCATCCGCGGCAAACCCGTGATTCTGTGAGGTGATGTATACACGGCCGGATTTGAGATCTTTCACCGGCTGATTCGCGCCTCGGTGCCCGAACTTCAGCTTATACGTATCACAGCCAAGCGCGAGCGCGATGATCTGCAGTCCCAGGCAAATCCCGAAGATGGGCAGCTCGCCCAGGAACGCCTTGACGAGCTGCATCGCATGCTCGCCGCGCTTTGGATCGCCCGGCCCGTTGGAGAGCAGCAGAGCGTCAGGTTCCACCGCCCGGATCTCTGATTCTCGTGTGTTCGCCGGGAACACGAAAACGTTCCAATTCCGCTTCGCCAGATTCTTCAGGATGCTGCGCTTGATGCCCAGATCGAGCACCGCGATTCGTTTCGCATTCGCTTTCCCCGCTATCTCGTACGCGTGCTGACAGGAGACCTCAGCGATCAGGTCGCGTTCCGAGATATCCGGTTGTGTTCGCGCACGTTCCAGTACCGCTTCCCGCTCCACCGTGCTTCCTACCTGCAAGCAGGCTTTCATGGTGCCGTATTCGCGGATCTTACGCGTCAGCATCCGAGTATCGAGCTCGCTGATCCCGGGCACACCTTCGGCTTCCAGAAATTCTGCGATACTGCGCGTGCTCTTGTAATGCGAGGGCGCGTCGCACTGCTCCCGTACCACAAACCCCTCGACCTTTATGCCGTCCGATTGAAAGTTTGCCCCGCTTACGCCATAGTTCCCGATGAGCGGGTAGGTGAGCATCAAGATCTGGCCTTTATACGAGGGATCGGTCAGCGCCTCTTCGTAGCCCGTAAAGGGCGTTGCAAAGACGAGCTCGCCAATCGCGGTTCCCGCCGCGCCAAAACCCCGGCCTTCTACCACTGTCCCATCCTCAAGCGCAAGAATCGCCTTCATGTTCCCACCCCCGCTGCAAAATACTCGTTGATCGACTTCACCGCCAGCTCACCACCGTGCGCGTGCATCTCCAGAATGGCCGCTGCTGCTGCTTTCGCAGCCGACAACGTGGTGATATACGGAATTCCCAAATCGATACAACTCCTTCGAATCAGGTACCCGTCCTTATACGATTGTTTATCGGTCGGTGTATTGATTACCAGGTTGACCGCCCGCGCGTGCATCAGCTCCACCACATTCGGCGAGCCGTGCTGAATCTTCTGCAATCTCCCGGCGTCGATCCCCCGCTGCCTTAGATACTCGACCGTGCCCGCGGTGCCCACGATCGCGAGCCCCGTTTCCCGTAATATGCGTGCCACGGCCACGATCTCCTCCTTATCCGCATCGCAGACCGAGATAAAGACCGTGCCGTTACTGTCCGCGGGCAAGGGATTGGCGGCGGCAAGCTCCGCCTTGTAAAACGCTGTAGCAAAGCTGTCAGCGATACCCATCACCTCGCCCGTGCTCTTCATCTCCGGGCCGAGGATAATATCAACGCCCCTAAACTTCGCGAACGGGAGAACGACCTCCTTCACAGCTACGTGATCGAATTCCCGGACTATCGTCTCGAACTCCCGCAGCTTGTGCCCCAGCATCACCTTCGCGGCCAGTTTCGCGAGCGGGATACCCGTTGCCTTCGCGACATACGGGATCGTTCTGCTCGAGCGCGGGTTCACCTCCAGAACGTAGACGGTTCCCTCTTTTACCGCCATCTGGAGGTTCACCAGCCCTTTCACCTGCAAGGACAGCGCGATTTGCCGCGTATAGTCCTTTATCATCTCACGTACAGCGGGGGACAGGGATTGGGGCGGAATAACGCAGGTCGAATCGCCGGAGTGCACGCCCGCTTCTTCTATATGCTCCATGATCGCACCGATGAGCACCTCCTCTCCGTCGCAGACCGCGTCAACGTCCACCTCAACGGCTTTATCCAGGAATTTGTCGATGAGCACCGGTTTATCCTTTGAGACCCTGACCGCCTCGCGCATATACTTCGACAGATCCTGACGGTCGTGCACAATCTGCATCGCCCGCCCGCCGAGCACGTACGAGGGGCGAACGAGCACGGGGTAGCCGATGCCTGCGGCGATCTCCTGTGCTTGCTCCGTGGAGGTTGCATAGCCACTCTCAGCCTGCGGGATGCCCAGCTGCAGAAGTAATTTACTGAACCGCTCTCTATCTTCGGCCGCATCGATCTGCTCCGGATCTGTGCCCAGAACGATCGTTGACGAGCCGATCCGTTCGAACTCCCGTTTCAGTGGTACGGCAAGATTTACCGAGGTCTGACCCCCGAATTGGACCATCACGCCCTCATACTGCTCCTTCTCGATCACGTTCATTACATCCTCAAGCGTCAGGGGCTCGAAGAAGAGCGTATCTGAGGTATCGTAATCCGTCGATACGGTCTCTGGATTATTGTTGATGATATGTGCCTCAATTCCTTCCTCTTTCAACGCCTTCACCGCATGTACGGTACAGTAATCGAACTCGATGCCCTGGCCAATTCTAATTGGCCCAGAACCTATAATCAATACTTTTCTCCGTTTCGAGGGCAGTAATTCACACTCATCTTCATAGGTCGAGTAATAATAGGGCGTCTTGGCCTCGAATTCGGCCGCACAGGTATCAACCATTTTATAGGTAGGAACAATACCGTTTTCCTTTCTGAGGTCGTTAATCTCAGCTCTGCTTCTGCCGGTAAGCTCAGCGATCTGTTCATCTGAGAAGCCCAACCGTTTCGCCGCTCGCAGATTGCCTTCAGGGTCTTGCTGTAACGTCGTCTCGAAGCGCGCTATGTTACCGATCTTCTTAATGAAGAACGGGTCGATACCGCTCAGTTCAGCTATTTCCCGTTCACCGAAGCCTCTCTTCAGTGCCTCGTAGATCGCGAAGATTCGATCGTCCGTTGGCGTTTCCAGCAGATGTCGCACGTCGGCATTAGACCATGGCTCATAGCCGTAGCCAAAGCCCTTATCGATCTCCAGGGATCGAAGCGCTTTCTGCAGCGCCTCCTCGAACGTTCGCCCGATGGCCATGACCTCGCCGGTGCTCTTCATCGCAGTCGTCAGAGTTCTGTCCGCTGTCGGGAACTTGTCAAAGGGCCAGCGTGGGATCTTGACCACCACGTAGTCGATGGCCGGCTCGAAGGACGCCGGCGTCTCTTTCGTGACGTCGTTTCGTATCTCATCGAGCTGGAGCCCGATCGCGATCTTTGCCGCGACCCGTGCAATGGGATAACCCGTTGCTTTCGATGCGAGTGCTGAAGACCGTGACACTCGGGGGTTGACCTCGATCACGCGGTATTCGCCATCCTTCAGGGCGAATTGGATGTTGCAGCCGCCCTCGACCTTCAACGCGCGTATGATCCTGATTGCTGCGGCACGCAGCATCTGGTGCTCCGCATCCGTTAAGGTCTGGGAAGGCGTGACCACGATCGATTCCCCGGTATGAATGCCAATGGGGTCGAGATTCTCCATGTTACAGATCGTGATACAGGTGTCCTTCGCATCACGCATCACCTCATATTCGATCTCCTTCCAGCCCAGCACGCTCTCTTCCAGGAGGACCTGATGGATCCGTGAGACCTGGAGCCCGTAGGAGACGATCTCTCGTAACTCCTCCATTGTCCGTGCGATCCCGCCTCCTGTACCCCCGAGGGTGTAGGACGGTCGCACAACGAGCGGCAGCCCGAGTTCCGCAGCCACGTGCCCGGCCTCTTCGACCGAGGTAACCGTGAACCCACGCGGGATAGGTTCGTTAATCCGTTCCATCGTCTGCTTGAACCGCTCGCGATCTTCCGCGTTATAAATGGCTTCCAGTGGCGTGCCCAGCAGCCGAACGTTGTACCGTGCCATTATGCCCATCTCGGCAAGTTCTGCGGTGAGATTCAAGCCCGTTTGCCCGCCGAGACCTGCCACGATGCCGTCCGGGCGCTCCTTCTCGATGATCTTCGCCACCACATCGGCCACCAGCGGCTCGATGTAGATCACGTCCGCCATCTCGAAGTCGGTCATGATCGTTGCGGGATTGGAATTGACGAGCACCACCTGCACGCCCTCTTCCCGTAACGCACGACAGGCCTGCGAGCCGGAGAAATCGAATTCCGCGGCCTGACCGATCTGTATCGGGCCCGATCCGATGAGCAGCACTTTCACGATCTCGTCGTCTTTTGGCATTACTTCTCCTTGCTTGCTTGCGGTATCTTTCCTCTTCTACTCAGGCATGCGCACATAAAAACGTGGCGAGGGAGTATCCACAAGCTCCCCCGCACGGTTCTCAGTTCAATCGCTCATCTGTTCGCACTCGTATGACCTGCTCCAGTGGGTACACGAATATCTTGCCATCGCCAAATTTGCCCGTTTTCGCTGCACTCGATATCGCGTTGACCAACTGCTCGACTAGCTCGTCCTTCACCACCGTCTCAATTTTTACCTTTGGCAGCGTATCTACCTCCATGCGTCGTCCCCTGAACTGCAAGGCGATGCCTTTCTGCTCCCCTCGTCCTGTCACCTCGGTTATAGTCATGGCAACATGCCCCTGTTTTTCCAGGGCCGCTTTAACCTGTTCAAGCTTTTCTGGCCGAATTATCGCTTCGATCTTCTTCATGCTTCTCCCCTCCTATCAGTTATTATTTCAGCTACTGTACGCTCTTTCTCCATGCTGTGAAAGATCCGCACCGACATATTCTTCCTCCTCGGTCACCCGTAACCCGATCGTTACGTCCACGAGCTTGGCGAGTAGAAACGCGAGTCCGAACGCGTAGATAATTGCTGCTCCGGCACCAATGACCTGAACCATGAATTGATGCACATTTCCATAGAGCAAACCCGAGTATCCACCTATTGCTTCGGTTGCAAATATGCCCGTGGCCAGTGCTCCCCAGAGTCCGCCAACACCGTGTATTGCCCATGCATCAAGGCTCTCATCTAGCTTTATCTTAATTCTGAACAGCATTGCCCGGTAGCAGATAACCCCTGCGACCAGTCCGATCACTATGGAAGACAGTGGAGTAACAAATCCCGCTGCTGGTGTTATCGCGACGAGTCCTGCGATAGCGCCACTTACCACACCCAGCGAGCTTGGTTTTCCATGTACCCAGTTTGCAGCCATCCAGCCAAGTGCCCCTGCCGCAGCAGACGTGTTGGTGACGACGAATGCATTGGCGGCGAGCCCATTTGCAGCCAGGGCGCTACCTCCATTGAACCCAAACCACCCGAACCAGAGCAAGGCCGCTCCAAGAAGCGTCAGCGGGATATTATGCGGTCCCATCGGCTCCTCTCCAAATCCACGCCTCTTGCCAATCACCAGTGCCAAAGCCAGAGCCGAGAAACCCGAGCTAATGTGCACCACGGTGCCTCCAGCGAAATCTAACGCACCCAGTTCAGCAAGCCATCCGCCACCCCAAACCCAATGAGCGAGTGGATCGTAAATGAGCGTTGTCCACAGTAGCCCAAAGACAATGAATGCGCTTATCTTCACTCGTTCAGCCATTGTGCTGGTAAGAATTGCAAGCGTCACCACAGCAAAGGCGAGCTGGAACGCCATAAATGCTAAGTGCGGAACAGTCAAATCTCCGGCGTCCATGCCGACATTCCGCAGTCCCAGATACTCAAGGCCACCGATAAATCCCGCTATGTCAGAGCCGAAGGACAAACTGTATCCCACGAGTACCCACTGAATACTGATCAACGCGAGTGCTACAAACGAGAGGGAAAGCATTGCGATAACATTTTTCTTCCGGACCATCCCACCATAGAATAGCCCGACACCCGGAGTCATCAACATCACCAAAGCGGTCGAGACGAGTATCCACGCCGTATCTCCACTGTCCAGCATGTTTACCTTGTTTCACCTCCATCCATGGACATGCTTGGGTCGTAACCCACTTCCCACTCTCCTGAACGTGATCTCCATGGCGTTTCCGAGACGGCAATCCTGACTGATAATACTGTAGCCATTCGTCTTATCGATACGTTTACTCTACCCATGTTTACTTCTTACTCCTCCTAGTCTTCGGTATTCTATGATAGTTAAAAACCCTTTTAAAGGGTATTTGAGAACTCAGCATAAAAGTTAAGATACAATCTTACATGATGTTGCACTTAAACTTGTATAGTCTGCACGCCTTTTGGGAAACTATCACACTATTTATGAATAGTTATGAACTGCTAAAGTGGGATAGAGAATTTGCTATACTGCTCCTTTATGCTTTTTTATCGTAGATTTTCAGTTCGTTAGCCGTTAAAGTTTCACTGGATTAGCACCTATTATTTTGGGAATTTATGAACTACTAGAAAGAAGAATGCCGCCAGGTTAAGATCACGCCTTTTACCAGCGCTTTACAGCCGCCGCGATTTCTTAACGTATATACTGCGTCTTAAGCGCATTCTATCAGCGTCAAAAAATAAGAAGAGCGGGCAAATGCCCGCTCACAACGCCTCCTCTCCTTGCTCGCCCGTTCTCACCCGGATGACTTCTTCGATCGGCATCACAAAGATCATACCATCGCCGAAATTACCCGTGTACGCGCTCTCTCTGATGGTCTTCACGGTCGTCTTGACATCCTTGTCCTTGACCACGACATTCAGCTTGAGCTTCGGGAGCATATCCACCGTGTATGACGTAGCACGCCACTGTAGTGTTATCCCTTTCTGCTGGCCGCGGCCTTTCACTTCCGCTACGTTTAACCCCGTGATGCCGATCTTCTCGAGCGCCGACTTGACCTCGTCGAGCTTCTCTTCCCGTATGATCGCTTCTATCTTTTTCATCCTCGCTTTACCTCCAGCCGTCCATCGGCCCCGGATAGCTCGGTGTGCCGTGCTCACTGATGTCCAGACCCACTACTTCCTCTTCTTGTGATACGCGCAGCCCTATCGCGTACTTTATTACTGCGAATATTAGTAGCCCCAGCCCGAATGCCCAGAGGACTACCACTGCTACACTGATCGTTTGCGCCACGAACTGCCCGGTGTTGCCGGCGATAAGACCACGCACGTCACCGTAGGTTCCGTCTGCGAAGATGCCGACCGCGAGCAGCCCCCAGAGGCCGTTGACTCCGTGCACCGAGACGGCGCCGACCGGATCGTCGATCTTCAGCACCCACTCTACGAACCATATACTTACCATCACCAGTATGCCCGCGATCGCGCCGATGAGCACCGCGGCCCACGGTGGTACGTAGGCGCAGGGCGCGGTGATTGCGACGAGTCCTGCTAACGACCCGTTACAGATGAGGAAGATGTTCGCCTTTCCCGTTCTGAAGAAGGTGGTATAACAGGCCACGACGGCACCCGCGGCACCCGCTAAGAAGGTGTTCACCGCGATCACGGCTATCCGCAGATCAGTAGCTGCGAGCGTGCTGCCCGGGTTGAAGCCGAACCAGCCGAAGAAGAGGACGAAGGTGCCCAGAACGATATAGGTAATATTGTGTCCTGGTATGGCAACCGGAGTACCGTCCGTCTTGAATTTGCCAGTTCGAGGGCCTACGAGATACGCACCAGCCAGAGCGACGAAGCCGCCAACGGCATGCACCACGCCCGACCCGGCGAAGTCCACGGCGCCTGCGCCAAAGGGGAGTGTCGAAAGCCAGCCACCACCCCAGACCCAGTGTCCATAGATCGGATAGATCACCGCGGTCACGAGCACGGTGTAGACGAGATAAGCCTGGAACTTTGTCCTGCCGGCCATCGCACCCGCCACGATCGTCGCCGCGGTTGCCGCGAACATCGCCTGGAAAAGCCAGACCATGCTCGTGGTCACATCGTACGCCTCTCCGGCAAGGAGCCAGCCACTGTACCCGATAAAAGCGTTGCCGAGCTCCAAGCCCGGCGCAGCGCCACTCCCGCCGAACATCAACGCGAAGCCCACGACCAGGAAGAAGATCGCGCCCAGTGAGAAGTCCATGTAGCTCTTTGCGAGATAGTTCACGGTATTCTTTGTCCGGATCGCACCGACGCCGACGAGCGCAAATCCCGCCTGCATGAAGAAGACGAGAAACGCCGAGACGAGCACCCAGGTGAAGTTGATCGCGGTCTTCAAACCCTCCAGATCGCCCATGTTGGTGCTCGCACCGCTTGGATCGCCGGCCATCGCGCCCGGCACCAGTGCGCACAAGCAGGCACCTACCACTAGCGCCAGTAGTACCACTGCAGTCCGCTGTCTTTTCGCTATCTTTCCTATCACTTCGTTCATTTTACCTTTTTAGCTACCTCCTGCTTGACATTACGCACACTATATAAATACAGTAGTTGAGAATTCAACTTACCAATTAAGAAAAAATATTACAATTTTCTATTCAGGTATCATTAAACAGTCTAAAATTTATTTTTTTAGATAGTTGAGAACTTAAAATAAGTATTATGAATAGTTATGAAGAACTCATCAGGATGCTATTCAACGGCCGATATTTGCAGTACCGACAGATATTTTTTAAAAGCGTCGTGAATGAAAATTGTGAGGAATAGTGGCTGGCAAAGATTATATCGCAACAATAAAGCGGACTTTACGTGAATTAGTGAGCAGCAAGCTCTCTCACTTTCTGCAGATTCTCAACGTCTCCCCGGCGGTCATCAACTGGCGTCTCGAGGATCATCGGCAGCTTCATGATCCGCTCGTCGTGCAGAATCACCCGGAAGCCGTCCTCGCCGATATACCCGAGCCCGATATGCTCATGCCGATCAAGTTTGGAGCCGAGCCCGGCCTTTGCATCGTTGAGATGGATGAGCGTGAGCTGTTTAAGTCCTAACACGTCATCGAAGTGCTGCAGCGTTTTCTCCAGGCTCGCTTCGGTTCGCAGCTCGTAGCCGGCAACGAAGGCGTGACAGGTATCCAAGCAGATGCCGATCCGGTCCTTATGTTCGATCTGATCGATGATCCGGCGTATGTGCTCGAAGGTGCCGCCCATACTGTTCTTGGTGTGCGCGGTATTCTCCAGGAGCAGCATGACGCTGTTCTCAACCTCACTGAACGCGGTGTTAATCGCCGAGACGATTTGTTGCAGTCCTCCCTCTTCACCCGAGCCCCGGTGACTGCCAAGATGGGTGACGAGATAGGGGATCTGGAGCGCACCACATCGCTCCAATTCCGCGGTGAGCGCTGCTATGGACTTGTCATAGATCTCGCCGGTCGGTGCAGCGAGATTGGGCAGGTACGGCATGTGATCGACCGGGGGGTATATACCCGACTTCTCGCGCTTCTCCACGAAACGGCTGGCTTCCTTATCGCTGAGCGGCTTGATCTTCCACCCACGGGGGTTGCGCGAGAAGATCTGGAAGGTATCACAGCCCTTCTCCTGCGCCCGATCCACTGCCTTATCGATCGAGCCTGCGATTGAGACGTGAACGCCCACGCGAATCATCGCCGTTCTCTCCTGTAAGGGATAGTAGCGATTCAGGTTACCTTAAAGGTTCGGTTGGCTGCTCGGGTACTCATCTAACTCCTGAGCTCTTCGCAGCCACTTCACGAAACCGAGCGCTCAACCCACTCCAGGTACTGCTCAGAGCCCGCTACAATCGGCAGTACCAGTATCTCCGGCACCTCGTAGCTATGCACGTCCTCGATCCGCGCTATTATGCGATCTACCTTGCTCTTATCACTCTTTATGATGAGTAAGCACTCCTTATCCACGCAAAGCTCGCCTTGCCAGCGATAAAACGAGCGGACACCGGTAACGTTCACGCAGGCGGCCAGACGTTCCTCTACGAGCAGCTTCGCTAGCTGCTCAGACTCCCCTTCACTCGCCGTACAGAGGAGCACACAGAACTCCGTGCTCATTGCTTTGAGTTCAGCTCATCCAGAACCTCACGGGGAAGTTGCTTCGCGAGATCTATCTTCTTCACACACGCGGTCTTTATCCCATGCTTCTTCGCTGCCTCGCGCAGGTCCTTCGCCGCGATCCCCTTCACCAGGGCCTCTAACTCCCCTTCCATCTCCTTCACCTCCTTCGTAATCTTATATCATAACAATTGTGATTTCTCTCTATAAGGAAAGCGCTCATAGGTCAGTGCTGTGTTTAAGAGCCATAAGAACCCAATGAATTACCGTGATACGGCGGAGGATCTCGTGAGTGATCAGAGTGCCCGTGGAGCTTGGAAGCGAGAACGCGCCAAGAAGAGCAGTGTGCGGCGGAACTTAAAGGCGGATGTTTTGCCGTTCATTCTGATAATCGTGCTCCTCGGGCTCAGCATCGCGATGCTCCCGTCAGCTGCAGGAACTGCTTACGGCAAAGCTCCATCCTTTAACCTTACGAGCATCGATGGTACGGCTTTCAGTCTCAGTGACTTTCGCGGTAAGGTCGTGCTCCTGGACTTAATGGCGACCTGGTGCCCGGTCTGCAAAGAGGAAATGCCAGAGCTCGTGCAGTTGCACGAGGCGCGTCCCGAGGTCGTGATCATAACGATCACGGTGGATCCAACAGAGACGGACGAGATGTTACGTGAGTTCAAGGAAACATATGGCGCAGATTGGCTCTTTGCTCGTGACACCGATCACATCTGGACTAATTACCGGAACTTTGCCCTTCCTACCTTTGTGGTGATCGATCCAGAGGGATACATCAGTCTCAACACGGCGGAGGCCATGACAGCAGCAGAGTTCGTGGCAGAAGTTGACCGCGCGTACGCAGGCGATGGTGAGGAGCCTGATGAGACCGAGCCAGTGGAAGAGCCCACGACCACTTGGGGATTGTTTGTGCTTGCGTTTCTCACGGGTCTACTCAGCTTCTTCTCGCCCTGCGCCTTTCCCCTCATGCCGGGCTACATCTCATACTACCTGGGCCGCTACGAGGGTGGTCCAACGTTCGGCGGCTCGGTAAAGGCAGGGATAGCCGCAGCAACCGGCATCAACGGCATGTTCGCCTTGATCGGTGGTGCAGTGGCACTCGGTGGCGTGGCCGTGAAATCGTACGTCTCGTATCTCGCGCCCGGAGTTGGCATTGCGATCATACTCCTGGGTGTGGTGATGCTCTTCGGCAAGGCGGAGCTCTTCGCGCGCTTTGGTACCCTGCTCACTGCTTCTTCCTCGAAATTCGGTGGCGGCGCGCGATACTCAGGTCTCTTCCTGTACGGGGTGGGTTACGGGCTGGCTGCAATGGGGTGTCAAGCGCCCATTTTCATCGCGCTTATCTTCGCCGGCCTGGCCGCGGGCGGCGCACTGGAAGCATTCATTGTTTTTTTTGCATTCTCGTTCGGCATGGGGTGCATGATGCTGGTTCTCAGCGTGATCGTGGGCACGGCAAAGATGAAGCTTTTAGAGCGGATTCGCGCGCTGATACCCTACATCAACAGAGCATGCGGGCTCATTCTCATCCTCGTCGGTATCTACTTCTTACTGGAATTTGTGTGAGGCCGCAGGGGGATCGGGTGAACCACACCCTACGCCACTCAACCATAGCTTTTAAATTATAACAATTGTTATATAGTCGCAAAGAGCGAGGTGTGTGATATGTGTAGTGCAGGCGGAGGCGATTTCAACCTCGATATTGAGCAGTTGAAACTCGAGCGCTACAAGTGCAACGACTGCGGCAACAAGTTCGATTCGCTGGGCGAGAAGGTCGTATGCCCCTCATGCTGGTCTGAGAACGTGGTTAAGGACTAACTACGGGGAGACGTATACGGCGCGGATCGTATTACCAGTAGTTTAGTGCGGCGTGCGTTACGTGTGGTGCGCGTTGGAGGGCGAAGCGGATGAAGAAGGATTTGAGCAGTCTTCTGGCCGATCTGAGCGTGATCCATCGGGATTTCAAGCTCATTCACGCGCGTGAGATCGAGGTGGCGGAATGGGTGCGCTGGAAGTGCAGGTATGGCTGCAAGGCCTACGGCAAGCATCTGGGCTGCCCGCCCTATACGCCTGCAGTCGAGGAGACGCGGAAGCTGGTGCAGTGCTATGAGCGCGCGATCGTCGTGCGCGTGGAAGCCAGCCCGAACCCCAGTGTCCCCCCGTCAAGCATCCACCATCATCTCTGGAATTCGATCAAGCAGCTCCATGATACGATCTTTGCGCTCGAGCGGCAGGCCTTCCTGGCTGGGTATTACAAGGCCTTTGCCCTGGGCGGACTCCCCTGCTCTTATTGCGACGATTGTCTGCCAGAGCGGCCGGACGTTCTGCTGGATCATGCAGCGAAGCGCTTTTGCCTGCATCAGGACCGAATGCGGCCCTCGATGGAGGCCTGCGGGATCGACGCGTTCGCCACCGTGCGGCGCGCTGGCTATGCGGTTGAGGTGCTCACCTCGCCCGAGCAACCCGTTACCCTGTTCGGATTGGTAGTGTTAGAATAAGCGCCAGCGTGCAGCCAACCCAATTCAAGCGATCTTCCGGTATCCGTGTTCGGATTGGTAGTGTTAGAATAAGCGCCAGCGTGTGATGAGAGAAACTCACTCCCATTGTGGGTGCACTTCTGAATGCCCGCTTGCGGACGGGCCACGGGCCGAACAACATGGTTTAAAAAAGGGGGAACGGAAACCGTTCGGGTGCGGGAAAAGGTAAAAATAAAAAGGATGTTTGGTTCGTGCGCTCCAATTAGGCGATATCGAAGTGCAGGATGTCGATCTCCATGAGCGGGGTGTTGTAGACCAAAAAGCTCAATGCTTAAGGCACGCTCTGTGTACACATTACGCTTCTCAGCCCTCGTATGTCAACCCCATGAGACGACTTTACATGACGCGTTATGGCTGCTGAAGACGCTGGGCGGTATACGTTACCGTCGTCCCTGGCCTCCGCGCTCAACGGGGCTGCTGACGATCGCGTCGTACTCTGCTTGACTCAGGTACCGGGGCGAGTAGTCGATGCCTTGCCTCGCGAGCGTGGCGACGAACGCTCGTAGATGGTTTCGCGAGCCCTTCATGAGATTCTCGTAGACGAGCTGTATATCCTCGTTATCAGTCGCGGAAAGGTAGTCCTGCAAATCGAGTATGTCGATCTCCTCGATCGCGGCGCCGACCTCTAACGCCGCTTCCAGTGAGATGCTACCCTCAGCGACGAGCGTATTGTAGAGCGCCTGAAGTTCGGCGTTGCTGAACGTTCCCGCCTCGGAACTCGCGGGATCTTCGAGCCCGTATTTATCGATGAGCGCATTTACCGCGTCCGTGTGCGTCTGTTCCGAGGAGCCAATGTTGCTGAAGATTGGGAGATCCCACTGCTCGTACAGCCTATAGTACACATCGCGTGCGAGCTTCTCCTCTTCCCGCATATAAAGAATGCCAGCCGCTTCTTCCGCACTCAACACCGCCAACGGCATCTGCTCAATCGTGGAGTGGAGTGTGGGCTCGTCGAATGAGGTGCTCCCATCCTCTTCGACGGTCATGATATCCTGCGGGGGCTCAGGCTGCCTGAGGAAGTAAAGACCGAGGGTGGCGGCAACCACCAAAACGACCACCAGTCCCGCCATGACAACCATTTTATTCATGCTTAGGGGTAGTTCATGCTCTGATTTAAGCTTTTCCTCCACCGCACTCGGTCGACGCGGCCACTTCTTAATGCTTCGCCGTTCGCGCTCTTCTCAGCCGCTCGATCTCTTCCGGTCCTTTAATCTTCAGGACGAACGCGCCATGGCAGGGCTTCACATACGGGAAAATAACGTCATCGCCCTCCACACCCACGAAAATCGGTGGATTACCGATCAAATACGCATCAAACAGTTGATAACCGGGCTCTACTTCGTATACCTCTTTGCACGTGCTCAGGATGAATTCCCGGCACTCTTTATACGAGATCCGCGATTGCAGGATCTTATAGTCCATCAATTCGATGCAGCCCATCGTTCTGTCTCCTCGAGTAATGCGTCTATTTGCTGCTTAGCCGACAGTGGATTATGCACCGCCTTTGCGATAAGCTTCTCGCACGCGCACTCGATTTCAGCGGCGAGCATTTCGGCATCATGACCGAGCACGAGTGCAACGAGTTTTGCCCGTGAGATGTGGCGAACGGTGGCGAGATAGGAAACGCCAGCATCGTTATGCACGAAAACGGCACACAAATCGATGGCTATGCGCTTCTCCACCAGCGCTTTGATACAGGAATCTAAGTCGAGCAGGTGCTTTTTGTCCACGTAGTGCCCGTGCGGGTCCGAGACTTTGAGGAGCTGGAGCGCAGTGGGTGTTCCGGTGACGGACACATCCAGGCCCGCGTCCTTGAGCCTGCTCGCGAGATACAGTGCAATGCCCGTCTGGATCGGAAGTTCCGGACAGCCGAGCAGAATGAGCGCCTTTTTACGCATCGTCCTCTTCTAGTATCTTTTTTATCGCTTTAAAGCTTCGATTGCATCCTCGCGCTTCACGTCCCGCCCGCTTGATCTGCAGAAAGGCGCGTTGAGAAGGAGAGTGGAGGAGCTGTAATCAGATGGAAGAAGGTGTCTACAAAGCAAGTCTCTGATCATTCCACAATGTGAGGATGTACGAAATGTCCCTAATTCACAAGTTATTGGAAAACGGGACTCCGTAGTGGCTTGGAAAGGATCTATTTAAAAATTAGAGGTACTATCTTACGAACATGAACCAAAAACATGAAACGGAAAAAGGAATGTGGTGGTTGGGTTTCCTGGGTTTCTTAGGATTTCAGGGATTTCTGGCGTTTGCGTTACATGAACCCTGGTTGCTGTTTAACTTCTGCCTGTTTGCTCTTTGTACGTATTTCCGGTATCTTAAAGAGGAACTAAAATATGTGGGCATTCTTGGGATAATAGGTTTGGTTATAGCAATTCTTGGAGTTATCGGACTAATCACCGTGTAGAAAACAACGCCACCACTATTCTCTTCTTCATGAAGCAGCTTGCGCCCTCTCGATACGTGATGTTCTTCGCTTCAGTTCAATTTACCCCTTCTGCCCTACCGCGAGGTCGCTTCAGTGCCGCGATGTCCGATCCGTACACGGATCTGATGTAATCGGTCTTCATGTCGATCCTCGTGGAGCTGGAGAAAGAGATCGCCACGGAGGAAGATAGGTAAACAGGAGAAGCAGAGTATCCACTAGTCAGATAGGAAGAACTGAGTTTCTGCTGCTTGAGTCCGTTAATTGGGCGTATTTTTACTTGCCCTTTGGTACGAGTCCCTCAAAGGTCTTCGTTACGTCCCCTAATAGCTTTTTCTCCTCGGCACTAAGATTAGGCGATACCTGCAGACCTTTCAAAATACCAATTGCCTCGATGGTCTTACTGATCTGCTCTACAGCTGGTACCTTCTCAGCCGCTTTCTTCTCTCGCTTTTTCACCAGCTTGTGCTTCATCCTGACATGCCGCGCTAAATCAAGGGGCTTCTCAAAGACTTCGCCACAATACTTGCATTTATATTCTGCCATAATAAGTGAAAAAATGGTTGCTCTATTTAAAGGTTTCGATTGGGACGGATTATCATCGTTATTAAATTATCAAAAAAACACTTGAGATGAGACAATGCCGCGGAATACCAAGAGTTGCTTGTGATGCAAATAAACCGCGGCTCCCTTTCAGAGAAAGTACCTGTTAAAAGGAGTCGAAAAGGGCAAATCCGGAATGCCCGAGTACAACCTTATCTTATCGCCACCTGTGCTCGTCGAAGACTTCACGGTGCGGTGGAGAGCCGCGTTTAAATCGATCTCAGCGACCGAGGCGGCATCGGTGATGCTTCACGCTCCGCGTATATCGCACCAACCCGGCTTCACTTACTTAGGATAGCTGCCGCAGCAGCACCCACATCGATGTCCCTCGAGCGCCTTATAGTACGCATAGCACTCACGACAGACCTCACGTCCGTAGAGCTTCAGAGGATCTTCAGTTTCCGTGCCACACAGCGCACATTTAACCATTTTCTTACTCCTCCTTTAAACCGCACTACTTAGTGCGCACACATAAAGTCATTCACTCGGACGACGCCCTTAACCTCCGGGATGCGCTCCCTGAGGGTCGCCTCGACGAAATTCACGAGGGTGTATTGGCTCATAGGGCAGCCCGCACACGCGCCCTGCAATTTCACTTTGACGATACCGTCATCCACGCCCACCAGCTCGATACTACCGCCCTCCATCATGAGGAGCGGTTTGATTTCTTTCTCAATGACCTCTCTCACCTTCTCAATCATTGCTCTTCACTTTGTTACTATAACGATCGTTATATATAAAGATTGAAACCGATGGCTTGAAAGCGAGCAAAGAGGATTACCGTGAAACGGCGGAGAAAGAACTGTTACAGCGCGAATTCTTAGCTGGAGAGAAGTTTGAGGTTAGCTTGAACGAGCCGGTCATTCCTGAAGCCATTGTTTGAGTTCCTCCTTACTCGGTATTCTGCCGCTCGCCCGTACATGCCCGTCGATAACGACCGCGGGTGTTATCATCACACCGTAGCGCAGTATCTCGTCGATATCATCCACCTTCTCCAGCTTCACATCGATGCCGAGTTCCGCAATCGCGCGCTGCGCATTCACGTACACCTTCCGGCATTTTGGGCAGCCCATGCCCAGAATTTTAATATCCATGGTTACTTACGTCTCACCTCCTTGTATCCTCGCTTTTAATCGCGTCCGCACCTCCGAGTACCACCCGTCCGAACTCCGTGAGATGATAGATCAGAAAGTTCCCCTCCTGCGCGCACTCCACCAGCCCAGTCTCTTTCAGCACCTTCAAATGGTACGATAGCCGGGAGTATTCACAGTCCAGGAGTTCCACGAAGACGCAGACACAGAGGTCTGAGACACGCAACGCTTTCAAGATTCGCAGCCGGAGCGGGTCCGCAAGCGCTTTAAATACGGCGACCGGTGCGCCCACTTCCGCTGCCGTTGCCTCTTTAACCCGCTCTAACGT
>CAZFWT010000027.1:0-9648 GCA_964522635.1 uncultured Halobacteria archaeon
CTGCAAAAATTACTCGCACACGAGCTCTGTCTACAGTGAGCTAAACAAATACAAAGCTTGAATATGATCCCGTGAAATCTAAAGCACTGGTATGTCAGGATAGAGCCATCTGCTTGCTTCCGTGCGTGCGGTTGGCGACTCCCCGCGCTTCATCGTTGTCACATACTGCTGCGCAGATTGCGTCATCCATCGTGCCGCGAAGTAGAGCAGCCAGCTCCTGATAAGGTCGCTTCCGGTCCGATAGACGCGCAGGAGTTTGGGGATAACGCGCAGATTGTGCTCAACGCACAAGCCCATGAGTTGCCAGTGCTCCCGTGTCATCTTCGCCAGCGTAAAGGTCTCTTCATCATTCAAGCCGAGACCACGCATGGAGACGAAGTTCATGGGCACGATGAGCGAGGACGAGCCCTTCAGATCCTCGACGAGCTCGATGCTCGCGATGACATCGTCCGTGGTCTCACCGGGAAGGCCGTTGATGATTGTCGATGCGTTGAACCAGTGCTGATCTTCAAGGAGCCCGAACGCCTGTTTGACGATCACCTGCCAGTGTTCAGGCGATGAGGGCAATGCTTTACCGCGCATATGCCGCTCGATCAGGCGTGCGCTTCCTGTCTCCACCCCGGTCTGTGCACCCGTCCAGTCCTGGTCGAGCGCCGCGTACCATCGTTCCGTGATGGCGGTGAGTAGCTGGGGATTATGGTAGACCGAGGCGAGCGAGATATGGCTCGAGCCGATGCTGGTGATACCTTCCACCGCGGTGACGCGATCGATGAGTGTGAGCATGCGCTCATAATCCGGGGCGATGCCGTTGGCACCGTACCGGAGGAGATCCTCGGAATGCAGGCAGATCGAGCACTGCCCCGCTTCGAGATTCCGCTGGACGTCGCGTACAATATGCTCAACTGATTTGAAGCGAAGGCGCTGCATATCCGGCGTGCAGAAAGAGCAGCCGCGTCCACAACCCCGACTCAGCTCCACGAGCCCGTGAATGGTTGCGCCCCTGATGTTCGGAATCTCCTCCGCGCTCGGCTCTTCGCCCTCGATGATCCGCGGCATCTGCTCACCCGCAAGAATCGCTTTGAACAGCTCGGGTGCGGTCAGTTCACCCTCACCGAGGAGCACGTAGTCGATATTGAGCTTGTCCATGACCGTCTCGTCCGCCAGTTGCCACGCAGCTTTCCCGCCCGCGACCACGATCTTCTCCTTCATCACCGGCTTCCGCATCAGCTCGAAGAACTTTACACGGTTGAGCGGCGGCCCGGTGTCAACGAGATCAACGAACTCCGAGGTCGGCGGATTGATGCCGAGGAAATCGTGGCCACTGACGCCTATGATCTCTGTTCGCGGGCCCACCACCCGCTCCAGGTCCCGCGGGTGGACGACGGCCACTTCATCCGCGCCAAACAGGTTGGCAAGCGAGGCTTCGATAATCCTGAGCCCACAATCGGCGTAGACCGCTCGCCCGTTGGTTCGCGGCACAGGCGGCGCGAAGATGCTGAAATAGAACCAATCAGGGAGAATGCCCTGCGGCAGGCAGGTGGAGAACCCCATAAAGATCCCCCAGCGGTACCTGCTCATCATAGTCTCATCTGCAGTCAACACGATTGTGGGAGTGTTCCCCGAGGTCCGAGAGAACGACAGGGCGTTTTTCATTTCTGGTCTCAAGCCTCCAGGACGTCGTCCGACGCTTTTTCCACCCGTCTGAGGTAGAGCAATGCGTGGTCCACCTTCGCTCTGAGATGGCCCAGGTCTTTAACGCCGTCGAGTTCGTCCCGCAGCTGGCTGAGATATCGGATAAGCTTCGCTCGTTCGGCCTTGATTAGCTCAACGAAGCTCATATTCGCCATATACAGGTTCTTCCCTATTCGCCGAACCCTGGTTACCAACCCCATACGAATCAGCGTATTCAGATGGTTGATAGTCGAGGAATAGGCGTAATGCGCGCGTTCTCCGATCTCCTCTGCGGTTAGGGGGTCAGGAGATGCGAGCAGTACGGCATAGATGGAGCTACACCCCTCACTCACACCCCAATTCGTCAGGATCGCGGTCACACGCCTGATGACGCCCTCGACGGGGCTCGCGTACTGAATAGGCGAGGAGCCCGCAGTTTCCTGAGATTTCATATTTATCATAGTTAACATACCACTACAAATAACTCGCTGTGCATCCGGGATCGTAGCTCTCGGTCATGAACCACGGTGAGACGACGTGCGGATGAGGCGGCCAGAGGCACGAAGAGAAGAGCGAACTCAGCTCCTGGCCGTGCTAAATAAATGCGGGGGGAGTTCTCAGCAGAAAATCGACCAGCACCAGGGCGACCATTGCTTCGGCCACAGGAACGATGCGCGGGCAGATACAGGGATCGTGCCGCCCCGTTATTCGGATTTCCACATCTTGCATCGACGTCATGTCGACACTTCGCTGCGGCTTCGCAATGGATGGCGTGGGCTTCACCGCGATTCTACAGATGAGCGGTGCACCGGTGGAAATGCCACCTAAGACGCCGCCTGCATTGTTCGTCCTTGTTACTATCTTTCCTGCGTGCACGAAGAACTCATCGTTCATCTCACTGCCGCGCAATCGAGCCGCTTCGAACCCGGCACCCAGTTCTACACCTTTTACTGCTCCGATACTCATCAAGGCCTTGGCAAGTTCGGCATCCAGTTTATCGAAGACAGGCTCGCCCAAACCCGGAGGAACACCGAGCGCACGCACCTCCACGATGCCACCGACGCTCTCTCCTTCTTCCTTCGCCGCTTTGATTACCGCGTCCATCCGCTCCGCGGCTTCAGGATCTGCGCACCGGACAGTAGTGCGTTCCGCATGGTTTCGTATTTCCGCTGCACTCACTTCGCGCGCCCGTATGCCAGCGATCTCCACAACGTGGCCGAGTATCTCAACGGAATGCTGCGCCAGGATCTTCTTCGCGATCGCTCCTGCGGCGACGCGCGCTAAGGTCTCCCGACCAGAGGCTCTGCCACCGCCCCGATGGTCCCGTCTCCCGTACTTCAGCTGATAGGTATAATCCGCCTGGCCGGGTCGCGGGATGTGCGTAAATGGCTCATACGGACTCGAATTGACGTCTTTATTCCACACGAGCAGGGAAATGGGTGTGCCGAGCGTTTCGCCCTCAAAGATTCCGGATAAGAGCTGCACCTCGTCCGCTTCCTTCCGTGCAGTGGTGACGTCGCTTACACCCGGCTTTCGCCTGTTCAATTCACGCTGTATGTCCGCAGCACTGAGCGCAAGCCCCGCAGGACAGCCGTCGACGACCACGCCGACAGCCGCGCCGTGGGATTCTCCCCAGGTCGTTACTCGGAACGCAGCGCCAAACGAATTGCCGGACATGTTACGAAGGATATATATAGGTAGCACAGTAATTAAAGCCCTTTGCAAACGCGTCAGCGTGATCCTGAATAGCTGTGGTGCGGGATACTTAGACGGGTGCAGCCGAAGCTTGCGCGCGCGTTCACCGCGCTCGTACCAAGAAACCTTTTATTAAGCCTGTTTATTTTAAATGATAGTGGAGCGAAGAGGTCTGAGAGTCGCTTATTAGCGCCACCCACGTTGTGTATGGGAAGTAGCAAGACGGAGCGGAAGCCGGTGGTGAACATCGGCATGATCGGGCATGTGGATCACGGGAAGACGACGTTAGTGAACGCGCTGTCGGGCGAGTGGACCGACCGACACAGTGAGGAGATCAAGCGCGGGATATCGATACGGCTGGGCTACGCCGATGCGACCTTCCGGAAATGCCCGGTCTGCTCGGAGCCCGATTGTTACACGGTGGAAGAGGTGTGCAAAATTTGTGGCTCGAAGACGAAGGAGGTGCGTACGGTCTCCTTTGTGGATTCACCCGGGCACGAAGCGCTGATGGCGACGATGCTCAGCGGTGCTGCGATAATGGACGGAGCAGTGCTGCTCATTGCGGCCTCCGAGCCGTGTCCGCAGCCGCAGACGGAGGAGCACCTGATGGCACTGAACATCGTGGGGATTGACAAGATCGTGATCGCTCAGAATAAGATCGATCTCGTCTCGCGCGAGGATGCGATCGAGCACCACAAACAGATCAAGGAGTTTGTGAAGGGGACGATTGCGGAAGATTCGCCGATTGTGCCCATCTCGGCGCAGCAGGCTGCTAATATTGACGTGTTGATCAAATGCATTGAAGAGATCATCCCGACACCCGAGCGCCCCGAAGAGGAGATCGTCCGCATGCATATTGCACGCTCATTCGACATCAACAGGCCCGGAACACCGATTCGTGACTTGAAGGGCGGTGTAGTTGGCGGGTCGCTGCTCAAGGGTCAGCTGCGAACCGGCGATCGCCTTGAGATACGACCGGGGCGGATGGTGACCGTGAGCGGCAAGTCGACGTGGGAGCCCCTGGAGGCGGAGATCACCTCGATCGTGATTGCGGGCACGCAGGTGAAGGAGGTGGCCCCGGGCGGCCTCCTGGGGATTGGCACGACGCTGGACCCCAGTATGACGAAGGAAGATGCGTTAGTAGGTCAATGTGCGGGCAAACCCGGGACGTTACCACCGACCTGGGAGAAGTTAAGCGTTGATTTCCAGCTCTTCAAGCGCGCGGTCGGCGTGAAGAAGGAGGAGGAGCAAGTGCCGGCGATCAAAGTAGGCGAGTACATCATGCTCAGCGCGGGCACGTCTATCACGACCGGCGAGGTGAAGAAGGTAACGAAGAAGACGCTGGAGCTGATACTGAGCAGGCCGGTCTGCGCAGAGACGGGCTCGCGGGTGGCGATCGGGCGGAAGATACGTGGCCGATGGCATCTGATCGGTGCCGGCACGATCAAGTGAGTGACGCGCGCGTCTTCAATCGAGCTTTGATGAGCGTCTTCAGCTGCTTCTTTGGGCTCGCTCTTTTCTGATTTTCACACAGTTACAGGCCTACGAGCGCGAGAACACTATCTTACCGTCGGAGACGTCTGCTTTGATCGTGTCCCCTTCACTGAACTCGCCTTCCAGGAGTCGCTTCGAGAGCGGGTCTTCGATCAGGCGCTGGATTGTGCGTTTGACCGGTCGTGCGCCGAAGACGGGATCGAAGCCCTGACTCGCGATCAGCTCCTTCACGCCCTCGCTCACGGAGATCGCGAGCTTCTTCTCGGCCAGCCGCTCCTGGAGGTACCGCATCTGGATCTCGACGATCTTCCTGAGTTCGTCCATGCCCAGGGGATTGAAGGTAACAATCTCGTCGATACGATTCAGGAATTCTGGCCTGAATTGCGCTTTCAGCGCCGCCCGTACCCGCTTTTCCAGCTCCTCGCCCTGGTATTCCTGGATGAACGGCGTGGCTATATTGGAGGTCATGATGATCACGGCGTTCTTGAAGTTCACGGTCCGGCCATGGCCGTCGGTGAGCCGGCCATCGTCGAGGATCTGCAACAGCAGGTTGAAGACGTCGTTGTGCGCCTTCTCGATCTCATCGAAGAGGACGACCGTGTACTGCTTTCTCCGCACCGCTTCGGTCAGGAATCCGCCTTCCTCGTAGCCCACGTAGCCGGGTGGCGCGCCGATGAGCCGTGCGATCGAGTGGCGCTCCATGAACTCTGACATGTCCATACGCACCATCGCCCGCTCGTCATCGAAGAGGAATTCAGCCAGCGCCTTGGCGAGTTCAGTCTTCCCGACGCCCGTGGGGCCGAGGAAGATGAACGAGCCGATTGGCCGGTTCGGATCGCTGAGCCCGGCCCGAGCGCGGCGAATCGCATTCGAGATCAGCGAGATCGCCTTGTCCTGCCCCACCACACGCTGCTTCAAGCGCTCTTCCATCCGCAGCAGCTTCTCGGTCTCGCCCTCCAGCATCCTCGATACGGGCACGCCCGACCATTTCCCGACGACCTCCGCAACGTCATCTTCATCCACCTCCTCCTTGAGCATCATCTGATCCTTCTGCAGTTCCTTGAGCTTCTCGTTCTGCGCGTTCAGCTCGTTCTGCAGTTCAACGAGCGTGCCGTAGCGGATCTGAGCCACGCGCTCCAGATCGCCGCTGCGTTCCGCCTGCTGCTCCTCGAGCTTCGCCTGATCGATCTGCTCCTTAAGCGCGCGCGTCTTCTGAATGGCCTCCTTCTCGTTCTGCCAGCGCGCTTTCAGCTCAGTACCCTGCTCCTTCAATTCCGCGAGCTCCTTACGGAGCTTCTCCAGCCGCTCCTTCGACTGCTTGTCCTTCTCACGCTTCAAGGCCTGCTCCTCGATCTCCAGCTGCCTGATCTTCCGCTCGACCTCGTCAATCTCGACCGGCATGCTGTCTATCTCGGTTCGCAACTTTGATGCCGCCTCGTCGATCACGTCGATCGCTTTGTCCGGGAGGAATCGATCAGTAATGTAGCGGCTCGAGAGCGTCGCAGCCGCTACCAACGCCGAGTCCTTAATTCGAACGCCGTGATGCAGCTCGTACCGCTCCTTCAAGCCGCGGAGAATCGAGATCGTGTCCTCAACCGAGGGCTCGCGAACGGTGATCGGCTGGAATCGGCGCTCCAGTGCCGCGTCCTTCTCGATGTACTTGCGATATTCATCGGTCGTGGTCGCACCGACACAGCGCAGTTCGCCACGTGCCAGGGCAGGTTTGAGCAGATTCGAAGCGTCAACGGCTCCTTCCGCTGCGCCCGCACCGACGACCGTGTGCAATTCATCGATGAAAAGGACGAACTGACCCGCGGCTTTGTCAATCTCCTTCAAGACCGCCTTGAGCCGATCCTCGAACTCGCCCCGGAACTTCGCACCCGCGATCAACGCGCCCATGTCGAGCGCGAGCACCCGCTTATCCTTGAGCGTCTCCGGCACGTCACCGTTGACAATGCGCTGCGCTAAGCCCTCGACGATCGCGGTCTTGCCAACGCCCGCGTCGCCGATGAGTACGGGATTGTTCTTCGTACGCCGTGAGAGCACCTGCATGACCCGCCGGATCTCATCGTTCCGGCCGATAACCGGATCGAGCTTCCCCTGCCGCGCCAGTTCCGTGAGATCGCGCGTGTAGCGCTCCAGCGCCTGATACTTATCCTCCGGGCTCTGATCCGTGATCCGCTGTCCGCCGCGAATTGAGGTGAGCGCGCCAAAGATGCGGTCCTTCGTCGCGCCCGCTCCTTTCAGGATCTGCGGCGACGCGGGATCCGTCTCGTCGGCGATCGCGAGCAGCATGTGCTCCGTGCTCATGTACTCGTCCTTCATCGCCTGCGCTTCCTTCCACGCCGCTTCCAGAACCCTGTTCAACCGCGGCGAGATGAAGAGCTGGTCGACGCCGCCGGCGCCGTAGACCTGCGGTTGTGCCGGTAAATAGAGCTCAATCTGTGTCTTGAGCTGGTCAATGTCAACTCCGATCTTCTGCAGGATCGGGATAACAATACCTTCTGGCTGCTCCACCAGTGCCAGCAGGAGGTGCTCGACCTCGATCTGCTGCTGATTGTACTTGTCAGCGAGGTTCTTTGCCTCTTGTAAGGCCTCCCGTGCCTTTACCGTGAGTTTATCAAGTCTCATTTCTTCCCATCACCACTAAGAAGAGAGGCACGTATAATATATAAAGTTTTGCTTTTACCGCGCGCAACGTCAAGGATTGGTTAACTCAGTGCATGCTGGGGTCTTCCGCACCCTCGAGCTCCCGCTTCTGCGGCTCGTTGGCGAACCAGACCGTCCGCTGCGGGAATGCTATCTCGATGCCCTGCTCCTCCAGCGCCGTTTTGATCTTCCATAACAATTCCTTCTTCACCCCGTACCACTCGGTCGACGGCACCCAGATCCGGACGACGATCTCAACCGCGTTGTCGCCGAGGTTGTCGACGAAGAGGTCGGGCGCGGGATTTCTCAGGGTCAGCGGATGCTCCTCATAGAGCCGATGGATGATCTCGATAGCCTTATCAGCATCGTCACTGTACTGTATACCAACGCGGTACTCGAGCCGCCGGGCCACGTGCTCCACGTAGTTTGTGATATCGGTCGTGAAGACCTTCTCGTTCGGTATTCGCACGTAGAGCCCCTCAAAGGTCCTGATCGTGGTGGAGATGATGCGAATGTCCTCGACGACGCCCGCAGTGCCGGCGATGTTGACCGACTGTCCGATCTTCATGGGTCGCTCGATCACCAGGAACAAGCCAGCAATGAGGTTGCCGACCACGCTCTGGCTCGCGATACCGAGCACGATACCCGCGATCCCGCCTGCGACCAACAGCCCTGACAGATTGACCCCGAATACCGGGAGCACCGTGAGAATGGCAATCAGGAAAATGCCCCAGTAGACCACTTTGTTGATGATCTCCAGGTGGTCCTTGCTTATCCGGTCTTTGAGAACGCGTTTGAGATTGATGGTTATTCCTTTGGCGATGATGATCGCGGCGAAGAGGATCAGGAGCACCCGTAGTAGATCCAGAACGCTGAACTCGCCGTAGATGGTAATATCGGGAATCATATCACATCATCTCACCTCACCTCACAATCCTGCCTCCATTACAAATTTCGCGAGGGGCACCTGTAGTTTTCGCGCCGTGTAGAGCTCCAGCGACTTTGCCATGCCCTGCTCGAGCGGCTCGTCCGTGAACGTCGTCTCCGCCAGGTTTCGGAGCTGGATCTTCATCGTCGCACGCATCGCGACCAGCCGTTCGTTATAATAGATCTTCATCGTGTACGCGTTGAAGACCGCGCGGGTGATGTTCACCCAGTCCGAGGTGGTATTGTTGATGCGGAGCTGTATGACGCCCTCAAGGAGCGGGTTGACCGTTGTTGGGACGGTTGCGGAAATTTTGCTCTGCCAGTATTTGCAGATCATGCCGCTCCGGGGGTCGCCGTAGAGCGTGAACTTCTGCGGCAGGAGCGTGAAGATGTCCAGCACCTCAACGTTTTCGTTCGTCGTGATGAAGACCCCGATCTCGATGGGGAAGGTGAGAAAGACGGTCTTTGTCGTCGCGGGCTCAACCACGAGCGTCTTCTCCAGCTCGATGAGCAGCGTCGTGGTGAGCTCCTTGGGTCGGTGGAGCGGTTCTACCGGGTTGATGAGCACCGCACCAGCGCGCGTGAGAAGCAGCTTCTCTACGGTCGCGCCGTTACACGCGCTCCGGTATCTGAACCCCCCGCCCTCACGCTCGATAGTGAGCGAGATGCCAGCCGCTGAGATCTCCAGAGGGATGGTGTAATGGCCAAACATGTATCGCGTATACGTTACTCAGAATGCGTGAGGCATAAAAGAGTATCGCAGCTCACCGAAAACGCGCTCACCCCACTGGTAGGGCTCAGCGCGCTGCCCACTTACAGTGCTGTGATGAGACGAGGAAAACCCCTGAAGAGCGCTTTGAGCATAAGAAAGGCGAGCCCGTTCCTGCGGCGGCTCAATACTCACCCGCTCTTGATGAAGAGCAGGAGCAGGATGGTCAGGCGCCAGGCGACTGAAACCAGAGCGGAGCAGGCAGAGCGAATCTACAATACAACGTCAGTGAAAACAGGGCAAAGGGTTTATCTGTGTTCGCAGAGTAATGGTATAGCGAAGACGCGTTACCGCGACGACAGTGAATATGGTCACCGTAAAGGAGCTCATCAAACTGCTAGTAAGCGTACTCGTTTGCCTGCTCGCGGGCCGCATCGGCGCCCTTGCCACCAGCGCGTCGATACAGACGTGGTACGCAACACTTACCAAACCGTTCTTCACGC